>CAYVLO010000259.1:0-5157 GCA_964452125.1 uncultured Anaerolineaceae bacterium
TCCGAGCCCTGTCGGGCCAGCCGACCGCCGGCACACCCGCGGTTCCGGCCTACGTGTGCCTCTTTCTGGCCGACTTTGAGCGCGCCTTTTACATCGAGCAGTACCGGCGCCGCATGAAGGGCTGCGCCCTCTATCGCATCGATCACGACGAGGACACCCTCTTTCGCGCCCAGGCGCTGTACGAATCCTACGGCATCTTGAAAGTTCGGCCCGATTGGATCGAGGTGGGCCAGGGCGCCAGCCGCTCCTGGGCAGAGCGCACACAGATCGTCGCCGATGGGGGCGTTCTATTCTACGAGGATCGTAGCACGGGCGAGCGAGCGCCGATGCACGAGGTGGATCTACCCTGGGGCGATGCCCAACTGCCCTCGTTGAGCCGATCGCAGGCCGATATCTGGGATGGCTCGGCCCAGATCCAGGACGTTTCAGACGTCGATGCCCGAGTGCCCGTCGTTCCGGCTGATGAGCTATCAGCCCGCGGCGACTATGACCTGCCCCGCCAGGTGGTCGCCGACTATGGCGACACCTACTATATTTCCACCATCCTCGACACCCCCTTCTCCCAAGCCTACAATCTTTTGGGATTCCAGGGCCTGATGCTGGCTCAACACGACCGGCCTGCCCTGCTCCATCACCTTTTGCAGCGCCAGCTCGAACAGATGCAGGAAGAAATGGGCGCCTGGGCCGCCACCGGCATCGACGGCGTGTACGTCGAAGAGGTCTTTACCGGCGCCGACCTGATCTCGCCCCGCGCCTACGACCGGTTTGTCTTTGCCTACAACCAGCCCTATTTTCAGTGCGTGCGATCCTTGGGCCTGATCCCGATCCACTATGTGTGCGGCGACGTCATTCCCCGCCTGGAGCGCATCGTCGAATTGGATATCGCGGCCGTAGCGGTGGAAGAGAGCAAAAAGAACTTTCAGATCGAGATCGAGGAGGTGGTCGACCGCGTCGCCGGGCGGAAAGCCATTTTCGGCAACGTCGACGCCGTCCGCTATGGGCTCCATGCGACAATGGAAGAGATGGCCGCCGAAACCCGCCGCCAGATCGAGGTCGGCGCCCGGGCCCAGGGCTTTGTGGTCAGCACCGGCAGCCCCTTTCCCCTGGACACCAATCCGCGCCTGATCGACACGATGGTCGCCACCGCTCACGCCCTGCCAGCCCAGGGGGCTCCCCATCGAGCCTGACGCCCTCCTGTTCTTTCGGGAGGTTGCGTCTTACCAGTGGGCTACGGAACCCTCAATGCCTTGGTAGGGTTTTCCGGGGGTACGTCCTCACTCCAAAAGTGCGCAGAGGGTCATACCCGCGGCCTGGGGCGGGGAGCCGAGTTTTGGAGTGCGCAAGCTCTGCTTGCGCCGCAAATACAGCTTGCACGATTCGCGGCACCAAGGTGCCGCACTCCAAAGGCTCGCGTACAGCCTTTGGTTGTCGTCCACACCTCTATGGCGGTCACTCAAAATGCATTCGTGTCGTCCGATCCCGCGCCATTGCCGTGACTCCCAAAAATGTAATTGCTCCGCGGTGAGCATGTATGGTATAATGGATCTCGAAAATGGAATCCACACAAAGGCAAGCCATCAGCGCGCCAATCGAGCGCCAGAGTCCGATCGCACGGGGATCACGACAAGGGGGGTGATCGAAGGGACGGAAACCGGCATTCATCTTTGGCACAAGCGCCATGATCGATGACGAGACAAAGGAGGGACTCGATGGAGAGTATTGTTGGTTCCCTGCGGCTGGGATGGGACGCGCTGCTCTTGAAAAAGGAAGCCTACGAGAAGATGGGCAGCGGCGAAAACCCGGTCGGAAAAGGGTTCTTGTTGATTCTGGTCGTGGGAGTAGCGATCGCGCTGCTGGGGCTCGTCGGCAGCGTGCTCGAATGGGCCACCACGCCCGATCTGAACGAGATGCAGGGCACAATCTATTCCTACCTGACCCAGATGCCCTGGTGGGACCTTGCAGCGGAGGCAAGCCCCGAGTTCGAGCAAATCTTTGACCGGTGGTACAACTTGAGCTGGAATATAGCCAAGGCGTTTTCGCCGACGGTGGGGAGCGCCGCCCTGGGTATCCTGCTGACGCCGGTCGGCCTGATCATCCGCTGGCTGATCTATGGCCTGCTGGCCTATCTCTTTGCCCGCTGGCTGGGCGGGTCCGCTGATTTCAGCCAGACGTTGGGCGTGCTCGCGTTGGCCGTCGCCCCCCAGGCCCTGCAGGCTCTGACCCTCTTGCCCTATGTAGAGCCGGGCAACGTGGTATCTATCTGGGGAATTCTGTGCGCCTACGTGGGCCTCAAGACGGTTCACAATCTGTCGTGGGGCCGGGCGCTGTGGGCCACGATTCTTCCCTTTATCCTGGCCCTGGTGGTGATTTTCTTTGCATCGTGCCTGGCTTCGGCCGCCTTTGCCGCGGTGATAGGAGGTCTGTCATGAATAGCCTACTGGGTACCCTGGCACGAACCATAGTCCTGGATGACGCCGCCTATCGAGAGTGGCGCAAAAGGCCCCATCTCTTTTTGCGGGGCATCCTCCTGATCCTGGTCGTCACCCTGATCGCAGGCCTCATCACCTTGGGCGTCAACCTGGTGGACCGAACCAAGCCGGTCGATGCGGCCGAGATCGAAAAGACCTTCCGCGAATCGATGAGAATACAGCGTCAGTGGAACCCGAGCTGGCAGTCGATGGACCCCGAAGCCCGGCAGATGATGGAAAAGATGACCGATCTGATCATTCCCATGGCGGTGGAGCTGGCCAACGTTGACACCCCACTCCCCCGCGGCTTTGTGGGACTCTTTCAGTCGGTGGGGAGTTGGGTGAGCCGGGCGCTGTCGGCCCTCGGCGGCTGGCTTTTCTACGGCGCCCTGGTGCTCATCGCCGTCAATCTGTTGGGCGGGTCGGCCAAGCTGCCCGACTTTCTGGGCATGGTCGCCCTGTACTCGATCCCTGGACTGCTGGCTCTGTTCAGCCCCATTCCTTGCCTGGGCGCGTTTTTGGCTTTGATCGGCGCCGTGTGGGGCATCGTCGTCTATGTCAAGGCGGTGTCGGTCGTTTCGGGTCTGGATGGCGCCAAGTCGTTGGTGGCGGTTGTGGCGCCGTTTTTCGTACTGGCGTTTCTGGCCATTCTGCTCAGTATGGCCGCGGTTGTTTGGCTGGTCATCATCCTCTAATTCATAGCCGGCTCGAGGGCGAGCCCTGGACGAATCACCGATACGGGCATAAGGGCATCCAGGGCTCGCCGCAAAGGCGCCGAGAAAGGCACGGAGGGACACTATGACGCGAACCATACGCGCCCCACGAGGGACGCAACTGACCTGCAAGAACTGGTTGATCGAAGCCCCCTATCGCATGATCCAACACAACCTGGAACCCGAGGTGGCCGGCGATCCCCAGAACCTGATCGTCTATGGCGGCCGGGGACGGGCGGCCCGCAACTGGGACTGCTTTGATGCCATCCTCGAGGCGCTGCGCAACCTGGAGCCGGACGAAACCCTGCTGGTGCAGAGCGGCAAGCCGGTGGGGGTGTTTGCCACCCACGAGGATGCGCCGCGGGTGGTGATCGCCAACACCAACATCGTCCCGGCCTGGGCCACCCAGGAGAACTTTGACCGCTGGGAGGCCGAGGGGCTGATCATGTACGGCCAGATGACGGCCGGGAGTTGGATCTATATCGGCACCCAGGGCATCCTCCAGGGCACCTACGAGACGTTGGCCGCTGCCGCCCGCAAGCACTTTGGAGAGCAGGCCAGCCTCAAGGGCAAGTTCGTGCTAACCGCCGGTCTGGGGGAGATGGGCGGAGCCCAACCCCTGGCCGTGACGATGAACGAGGGGGTGGCCCTGGTCGTCGAGATCGACCCCTGGCGCGCCCAACGCCGCCTGGACCATCGCTACCTGGACGTGGTGGTCGACAACCTGGAGGAGGCCATGAGCCTGGTCCAGGACGCCGTCGAGTCCGAGACCCCCAAAAGCATCGGCCTGATCGGCAACGCCGCCGATCTGTTCCCCGAGCTGGTGGTGCGGGGGGTGACGCCTGATATTGTGACCGACCAGACCTGCGCCCACGACCCGTTGATGTATGTGCCCAACGGCCTGACGATGGCCGAGGCCGAGGAACTGCGCCGCCGCGATCCCAAGGCCTACCAACAGCGGTCGATGCAGGCCATGGCCGACCACTGCCGGGCCATGGTCGAGATGCAAAAGCAGGGCGCCGTGGTGCTGGACTATGGCAACAACCTGCGCCAGATGGCCTTTAACGCCGGCTATCGCGAGGTCAAGGTCGGCGGCGATCCCGACGGCGCCTGGGTGTACCCCGGCTTTGTCCCGGCCTACATCCGGCCCCTCTTTTGCGAGGGGCAGGGCCCCTTCCGCTGGGTGGCCCTCTCGGGCGATCCGCAGGACATCTGGGAGACCGACCAGATCATCATGGACCTGTTCCCCGAAAAGAACCATCTGGTGCGCTGGATCAAGATGGCCCAGGAACGGGTGGCCTTTCAGGGACTGCCGAGCCGCATCTGCTGGCTGGGCTATGGCGAGCGGGACAAGGCGGGCCTGGCTTTTAACGAGGCCGTGGCCAGCGGGCGGATCAGCGCGCCCATCGTCATCGGCCGCGACCACCTGGATTGCGGGTCGGTAGCCAGCCCCAACCGCGAGACGGAGGGCATGCGCGATGGCTCGGACGCCATCGCCGATTGGCCCCTCCTCAACTTTGCCATGAATGCCATCGGCGGGGCGACGTGGGTTAGCTATCACCACGGCGGCGGGGTGGGCATCGGCTACAGCCTGCACGCCGGGCAGGTCATCGTCGCCGACGGCACGCCCGCGGCGGCGCGCCGCCTCGAACGGGTGCTCACCTACGACCCCGGCACGGGCATCATGCGCCACGCCGACGCCGGCTATCCGGAGGCCATCGCTTTTGCCAAGGAGCACGGCGTCCAAATCCCGATGATGGAGTAGGCGGATCCATCTATAAAATCGCTGGCGCACGGGTCCGCGGGTGGACAATATGCAGACACAGAGTCCATACAAGATTTCATTAACCTCAGACTTGGCCGTGGTGGAGGCTCTCACAGAGAGGATAGATCTCTATCGTGTGGATGCATATCACGCCCTGGACCCTGAACAACGATCCGAAATGGGGCAGTATTTCACTCCGCACTCTATAGCT
>CAYVLO010000260.1:0-5151 GCA_964452125.1 uncultured Anaerolineaceae bacterium
GCTTTCCAGCCGCTCTCGGGTTGGGATGCCTGTCTCGGGGTTCCAGTTTTGGACGGTGTACCAGGCCTCACGTATCGGGTCGAGTATGTCGTAGACCTTGCCCTCAGAGGGACCCTCAGGCATGGGGTCCTCGGTGAATCGGGGCGGCAGCGTGTCCTCTTTGGCGGTCAGGCCCAATCGGTTGTTGTAGGCGCGCTCCAGGTCGTTGACCCGGGTGGCGGCGTGCATGAGTTCATCGCCCGTGATCTCAATGCCTGTCGCCGCTTTGTACATCTGGGGGAGCAACTCTAACGTGCGGTACAGGGATTTTTCGGGCGTTTCGGTGTAGTAGGTGTAGGCGAACTTGCACACACCCATCAAATCGGGGATGGTCACCACGCTCTGCCAGTAGGCCAGCTTTTCGGCGGCTTCGAGGGGGGGCATGGCGTCCAATCCGTAGGCGCCGGGCGCCGAGATGCGCAAGTGATCGGCGCCGCGGGGCGACACGGCGTAGCGGAAATTGTAAACCTTGACTGCGCGGGCGTCCAGCGGAGCGGGCGTCATGCCCTTGACGTGCACCGCATAGCGCTCGGCGCCGCGCCCAATCTCCTGGGCGGCGACGTGAACGCCATGGGCCAAGAGGTCGGCAAAAGCCCCTTCGCGGTAGGCGATGCGCCGGATGAGTTCCAGCGCGCTGTGGTAATTGCCCCAGTCGAGCTCCAGGCCGTCGGTTTCCTCTTTGGACAGCAGGCCGCGCTGATACAGCTCCATCGAAAAGGCGATGACCCCGCCGAGATCGATGGTGTCGAGCCCATAGCGGTTGGCCAGGTCGTTGCCTTTGAGGATGGCGGCCATGTTGTCGATGCCCAGGCCGGAACCCAGCGCCACAGCGGTGCTGTATTCGGGTCCCCCGACCTCAACGCCGGCGAACTCGCCTTCGGTAATGCGGCTTACCCGGTCGCACTTGAGCGAGCACTGGTAGCAGCCCACGGTGCGCACCAGGTGTTGTTCGGCCAGCGCCTCGTGATCGATCTTTTCCTTGCCTTCAAAGATGCCCTGTTGGTAGTTTCGGGTGTTCATGCCGCCCAGGGCGCTGTGGTGATCCATCAGCGTGCCCAGGGTGCCGCGAGCGCGGAAATCGAGGGCGCGCCGGTCGTTGTTTTCGATGGTGCGCAGCTCGTCGGCCAGGGCTTTGAAGGTGGCTTCGTCGCGATAGGGAAAGTCGCGCCGAGAGCGTACGGCGATGGCTTTGAGCTTTTTGGAGCCCATGACGGCGCCAAGGCCGGTGCGAGCCGCCGCGTGCTCGTTGTCGGTCATGATGCCAGCAATGCGGACCTGGTTCTCTCCCGCAGGACCGATGGCGGCCACGCGGAAGGCCCTGCCGTCGGTTTGATGGATGATGTCGCTGGCCTCGTGCACTTCCTTGCCCCACAGGTGTTGGGCGTCCACAAGATCGACCTGGTCCTCGTCGATGCGCAGGTACACCGGGCGTGGGGATTGGCCGGTGATGATGACCAGGCTGTAGCCGGCCCGCTTGAGGATGGCGCCAAAGTAGCCGCCGGTGTTGGCGTCGCCAAAGATGCCGGTCAGGGGCGAGCGGCCGCCCACGACCATGCGCGCCGCCGAGGGGGCCGAGGTGCCGGTCAGGGCGCCGGGCGCGAAAATCAGGGCATTTTCGGGCCCCAACGGATCGACCTCGACCGGGATTAGATCGTAATTGGTGCGCGAGCTATAGCCTCGCCCCCCAATATAGGTTTTGGCAAAGGTAGGGTCCAAGGGTTCGCGCTGGATCGAGCCTCTGGTCAGGTCAACGCGCAGGACGGTACCTGTGTACTCGTCGGACATGGTCATTGTCTTTCAACCTCCTCAAAGGGTATCCTGCCCACAGGGCGGGAACGGATCAGGTACATTACCAAAAGGTGATGACGGCCCCATCACAGATCGGCTGGTCCAGATCGGTGACGGATATGGGAACCTCGCCGGGATTGCTGTAATAGATCATGGTATTCCACGTTAACCGGCCGGTTTGGGCATCGATGAATGTGGCCACAAATCCGGGAAAGCGGTCGTCGAGTTCGGTCACCAGCTCGCGGAGTGAGGTGGCCTGGCTTTGAACCTGCTCCATCCATCGATTGGTCAGGGTGGTGATATGGGCCACGTAGCGTAGTTCGAGCCGTTTCATGGTTCTACCTCGATCTGGAGGGCGTCGAACTGGGCAGCGACATCGGCCAACCCCAGTTCTGCCAGCTTGGAACGGGTGGGGATGGACGTGGTCAAGCTCCAGCCATTGGCCCGATAGTACTCGTCGAGCATCGGTTCGAAAATATCGGGCGAGAGCCGGGGATAGCCAAAGTGGGGCACATCCTCGGTAGCCATCCGGATGGGTACGTGGTCGTCGGCTCGGCGGAAACCCTCGCGCACGTTAAAGGCGCGGTCCAGGTTCATCAGGCGCTCGCCCGCCAGCAAGAATTCGGCATAGCCCAGATCGGCGCCGGTGGCCGTATTGAACAGATCCAGCCAGGGTCGCACATCGAGGCCCAACGTATCTCGAACCAGAAACACACAACTGGGCAAGCTCTCGATAATGGCTCGGCTGATGGTGAACCAGCGCAACAGCTCGCCTTTCTGTTCTGGGTTGCGTCCCTGGAAGGCGATCCGCAGGTCCAGGTTGATGCCCAGGCTGGCGAGCTCGTCCGGTGATATCAGGCCGGGGTTGCAGGGGTAGGGCGGGTACCATCGCGTGTGATCGGGCCCCACTTCGCTGACGGCGATGCCCAGGGCGACCATGTACAGGTTCCGCTCGGGAATGGCCTCCAACTCCTGGCCTTTGACCGCCAGGCAATACTTTTCCGAGCCCTGGCCCACTACCTTGGCCGCTTCGGCACAGCCGCGAGCCAAGAGATCGCCAAACCCCTCGCGCATGGCGATCTTGCGCATCAGATCGATCAGGCCTTCTTTGTCGGTGCAGCCAAAATGAAGGTCCAATCCATCGGTATCGGTTCGGGTCAGGAGGCCGTTCTCATAGCATTCCATGGCCCAGGCCAGGGTGAATCCGACGTGAAAGATGTCGAGCCCGTATTGATTGCACAGGCCTGAGAGGACCAGAATCAGATCCAGATCATCGTTGTCGAGGAGGGAGCCAAACACCACAGGCTGGCCTGCCCAATAGTTGCCCCCTTTGAAGCCCTGATAGGGGCCCTCAGGGATGCGATATTGCTTTTGGCAGGCGGGCCAGGGGCAACACCAGCACGCCTTGGCTTTGGTGACATAACTATCCAGGTATGCCTCGCTGGAGATGCGCACCGCCTTGTCATACTCCCAGCTCATCTCCTGGGCGTTGCGGGTCATCAGGTTGCCCAGGTCGGGGAAAAGCCGGGAGAGTACGGGGGCGCCGTAGGTGGACCAGACGGGCGTCCACATATCCCGGGAGGTGGCGAGGTCGACCCGCTCGCGGAAGCGTTTGTAGGCTTGCAGGAAGCCATCATAGTCGGCAACGCGGATGCCGTGTGTGCCGCGCACGGCAATGGCCTTCAAATTCTTGCTGCCCATTACCTGTCCGCAGCCGGCCCGTCCCCCACTGTTGTTCAAGTTGCCAAAAATGGGACTGGCGTGGACTCGGTTCTCAGCGGCCGGCCCAATGTAGCGAAACTGGACATCGGGGTCCGATAGCTCCTGGCGCAGCGCTGCGTCGGTCTCATCGGTTTTGAGGCCCCACAGGTGACGGGCATCCTCAAGTTCGGCCTGCCCATCGTGGACCCACAAATAGACAGGGTGATCGGCCTGGCCGCGAATGGCCAGATAATCGATTCCCGCCCGCCGCAGTTCCGGGCCGAAAAAGCCTCCTCCGCCACCTTCAGCGACAGTGCCGCGAGGTGACTTGCAGGCGATGCTGATGCGCCCCATGCCCACAGGCAAGGCATCCATGGGGCCCGCGCCAAAATACAATACGTTGTCGGGCCCGTAGGGATCGGTCCCGGCTGGCACTTCGTCCCAAAGCAGCCGGGCGTTGACTCCACGGCAGCCCAAATAGGTGCGCGTCCATTCGGCAGGCAACGTTTCAAGGCGGACATCACCGCTTTCGAGATCCACGCGCAAGATGGTCTGGAGGCCGGGTTCACGGGTGGTCATTAGGCGCCCTCCGTTCCTGTTTCTGCGTTCCAGGGAAAGGGCCACTTCCAGGGGGCAATTACCTTGAACAGGCTATGGGCCTGGCGAGCCGTGTGCAGTTCCACTCGCCTTTTCGAAGCGCCTTCTCGATCTTCGTAGATCAATGCTCCAGTGGGGCACAAGGCCACGCAGGTAGGGATCCCATCATCATAAATGGGGCGGACGCAATGACCCCCACAATCGACAATCGGAATGTCCATTTCTTCGCCGGGAAGCCTGAGCACTCGAATGCGCGACTGCTCGGCGGCAAAGATGCCGTTTCCCAGCGATGAACAAAAGGTCTCGCACAGGCGGCAGCCGGTGCATAGATCTTCAATCACGTAAATGCGTTTCATCTCTCGTTCCGTCGATCCTGTTTCTTTGGCAAACAGGGGTCTGGGGGAGGTACCCTCCCCCAGACCGACACGAATCTTGCGGGTTGGATGGCCCGGCTAGCTCAAGATATCGACTTGGCCGGTGCTGCCGTTGACCCGGACGCGGTCGCCCGTTTTTACGCGGACGGTGGCATCGCCGGTGCCGACGACGGCAGGAATGCCAAATTCGCGAGCTACGACGGCGGTGTGGCTGAGGACGCCGCCGGTATCGGTGACCACGCCCTTGATCTTGCTAAAGAGCACGACCCACGCCGGGCTGGTCATGATGCAGACTACGATTTCGCCGCTCTTGACCTGGTCAAAGTCCTCGGGGCCCACGACCACGCGGGCCACCCCCTCGGCGATCCCGGCTGCCGCCGGCAGGCCTTTGACCACCCCTTCGACGATTTCTTCGCCCGACTGGGCGCGCAGCCAGCGCTCGGGCCAGCCCCACAGGGTGTGGTAGGGTTCTTCGAACATGGACCAGTGGGTCACAGTGCCGATCCAGTCGCGCGGGCGGATGCGATGGGCCTGGTCGTAGGCGCGGCGGGCCTCCTTGATGATGGCCTGTCCATCGTAGCCCGTGGGGTTGCCGACGTAGGCGCGCAGTTGTTCGCATTCGAGGAACATGATGTCTTCGGCGTCGCGCAAG
>CAYVLO010000261.1:0-5150 GCA_964452125.1 uncultured Anaerolineaceae bacterium
CTACTCACCACCCAAAGGGTGTAACGAACTCACCCAGAAAGTTGAAATACACCCACACAAGGACTAGTAGATGAAAACTTGCAAAATACTAGATGTTGTGGTAAGATGAACAGGAAATTGCGAATTGGGCTGATTTTCGGCGGGCGCTCTGGCGAGCACGAGGTTTCGTTGCTGTCGGCCAGGGGTGTGATGCAGGCCCTCGACAAAGAAAAATACGACATCGTGCCCATTGGCATCACCAAGGAGGGTCGCTGGATCATTGCGGGCGATCCGATGCGGGCGCTCACTTCTGGCGAGATTACCGCAAGCAGGCCTGCGGCTTTGCTGGCCGAACCCTCCCATCGGGGAATCATCCACCTCGAAGAGCGGGATGAACCAGAAGGGCTTGTCGCTCTGGATGCCAGTCCAATCGATGTCGCATTTCCCATACTCCATGGGCCCTATGGCGAAGATGGCACCATTCAGGGGTTGTTGGAACTGGCCGACCTCCCCTATGTCGGAGCTGGGGTTACCGCTTCGGCAGTGGGCATGGACAAGGCGGTGTTCAAAGACGTCATGCAGGCCCATGGGCTGCCGGTGGTGCCGTGTGTGGTCATCAAACGCCGGTCGTGGGAGCAAGACCCTGAAGGCACCATTGCTCAGATCGAAGCCGAAATCGGCTATGACTGCTTTGTGAAACCGGCCAACTTGGGATCCAGCGTCGGCATTTCCAAAGCCCACAACCGCGCTGAGCTGATTGCTGCCCTGGAGGACGCCGCTCTATACGATCGGAAACTGATCGTCGAAATGGCTGTCGATGCTCGCGAGATAGAGGTAAGCGTTTTGGGCAACGATGTGCCCATTGCCAGCGTTCCCGGCGAAATCGTCCCATGCAACGAGTTTTATGACTACTCGGCCAAATACCTGGACGGTGAATCGCAGCTTCTAATTCCGGCCCCCATTCCGGAAGGAAGCGCCCAACAGATCCAGAACATGGCGATCAAAGCCTACCAGGCCATGGATTGCGCCGGGATGGCTCGCGTCGACTTTTTGCTTGATCGCAAAACGGACACTGTGTATCTTAACGAAGTCAATACGCTGCCCGGTTTTACGCCGATCAGCATGTATCCGCAACTGTGGGCAGCGACAGGTATCGGGTATACAGAACTTCTCGACCGACTGATCGAACTGGCCCTTGAGAGGCATCAGGACCAAAGCCGGTCGGCTACATCCTATCAAGCGCCGAAAAGGATTGTGTCTCGTGCAGACTCGTCTGATCGATCGTAACGAACACCCCTCTCGGGGCAAGGCGCGGCGCAGGCGAAAGAATCCGCGCTACCGCACCTACGAGTCGGTATTGGCGCTGCCCCAGAGCCGCCCCAAGCGTCGGGCTGGCTTGCGACAGCGCCAAGCCGAACGACAGGCGCGGGCCGAAGCGCAGGATTTGGACAGGACCGAGTCGCTTTGGCGCCGAATTTCCTGGCGTTCGCTCGCGCCAAGGGTACCCGCCCTGGTTCTGTTGTTGGCTGCGCTGGCGCTGTCGATCTATGTGTCCAGCAGCGCTGCCTTTTTCGTGTACGAGGCCCACATCCAGGGCAATCGATACATCGATGCGCAGCGCATTTTTGATGTCTCGGGCATCGATGAGCAACACATCCTATGGGTGGATGCCCAAGGGGTAGCACAACAAATCGGCCAGATTCCCGGGGTCAAGTCGGCGAGCGTGAGATTATCCCTCCCGGCCCAGGTCTTGATCGAGGTCACAGAACGTGAACCGATCATCCTGTGGCGCACCATGAGCGTGGGGGGAGACTGGTGGCTCGATGAAGAGGGGTTTGTCCTCCCCTATCATGGCAATACGGAAAACCCTGATACCCTGTACGTCATCGACTGGAGCGACCGCCAACTTCAGCCAGATGCTCGCATTGATCCGCCGGATCTGGTCCAGGGCGTCAAGCAAATGGCCCAGGCGCTGCCCGGCGTGCGGTTGTTCTATTTTCAACAGGATCGGGGGCTGAACTTTATCCAGGAGAGGGACAACCAAAAGTGGCCCGTTTATGTGGGAGATGGCCAGAACCTCGCCCTCAAAATCCGGTCGGTTCAGGCGCTGAGTGACTATTTGCTGGCCCACGAGATCTATCCCGGCTTTATCGACGTGCGCTGGCCAGAACTGCCCGTGTTTGGCGAACCGGGCGTGTCTGCGATAGAGTGGGAGGAATAGCATGAGATGGGGGTTGCCGGTTGCGGGATTGGCCGTCGGACTGGTGTTGGGCGCCATGCTATCCCTCACCGTGCCGGGCGAATATTCGCGCTACACAGCGATGGCCATTCTGGCAGCTCTCGACTCGATCCTCGGCGCCATTCGGGCCGAACTGGATCAGGAGTTCGACAGCTCGATTTTTCTCACGGGCTTTTTTGCCAATGTGATCCTGGCTGGGGGATTGACCCTGCTGGGTGACCGCCTGGGCGTGGAGCTGTACATCGCCGCAATTGTGGCTTTCGGAGTCCGAATGTTCGACAATCTGGCGTACATTCGAAGGCAGATCTTGCAACGAATTGGATGGATAAAAGAGCCACAAAGGATGGGAAGTGACTGAACCGAGGACGCTCGTCGCCATTGACGTCGGCACCACCAAAATCTGCACCCTGGTGGCCGAAGTGTACGAAGACACCCAACTCCGCATCATCGGTGTGGGCAACGCTCCTTCGCGCGGATTGCGCAAGGGGGTCGTGGTCAATGTCGCCGAGGCCACCGAGGCCATCACCGCCTCGGTGCGCAAAGCCGAACGGATATCGGGCTATCACATTGCCAATGCCTACGTGGGCATTGGGGGTGGTCACATCTCTGCCATCAACAGCCGGGGCGTGGTGGGTATCTCCCGGGGAGCGCGGGGCATCAGCGAGTATGACGTCGAACGGGCGCTGGACGCAGCGCGAGCCATCGCCATTCCCCACAACCGAGAGATCATCCACACCATCCCGCGGGGGTATATCGTGGACGGTCAAGAGGGGGTCAAAGATCCCGTCGGTATGCAAGGCATACGCCTGGAGGTTGAGGCTCACATTGTCACCGGAGCCTCGACGTCGGTCAGCAACCTGGCCAAATGCGTCCGAAATGCGGGTGTGCAGATCGACGATCTGATCTTGCAGCCGCTGGCTTCCGGCGAATCTGTGTTAAAGGACACAGAGCGCGAGATGGGCGTGGTGCTGGCTGACATCGGAGGAGGGACCACTGACATCGGTATCTTTATGGAAGGCAGCATCTGGCACAGCGTGATTCTGGGAACCGGCGGTGAACACGTCACCCGCGACGTCGCCGTCGGCCTCAGGACCCCTTACAACACAGCCGAAGAGTTAAAGGTCAAATTTGGCCACGCCGTGCCGGCCACCCTGGCCACCGACGAAGTCATCGAAGTCACCTCATTTGGGAATGGGACCCGCGAAGAGGTCTCTCGGCTTCTTCTGGCAGAGGTGATCGAGGCCCGCGCCGAGGAGATCCTGCACCTTATTCGCCGAGAGATCAAGCGTTCGGGCTACGATGGGCTCCTGGCAGCCGGCCTGGTACTCTGCGGAGGCACGGCCGAAATGGCCGGATTCAAAGAGTTGGCCCACCAGATACTCGATCTCCCTGTGCGTGTGGGCGTACCCAAAGATCTCCAGGGGTTGACCGACGTATTGGAAAGCCCGGCGTATGCCACGTCTGTGGGCCTGCTATTGTGGGGGCTGCACCAAGCGCCCACTCAAGAACCGGAACCCCCGCGCAAGATGCTGACGGGCACGTTCTGGCCGCGCGTTCGGGATTGGTTTCGGGCGCTTTTGCCCGGCTGATCTCGACAAGGAGGGGAAAAAAAGATGAAAACAGGAATGGACACTCGAGGTTGGGGAGCTTCGGATCCAAAAACCAAAGACTCAAAGGGAAAAAGGGAGGCGGACATGCAACATGAGTTGATTCCAGAGAATTTCGCACGGATCAAGGTTTTGGGTGTGGGCGGAGGCGGCAGCAACGCCGTCAACCGCATGATCGAAGAGGGTCTGCGGGGCGTCGAGTTTGTCGCTATCAACACCGACGCCCAGGCGCTAATGCTATCCGATGCACCCAATCGGATTCGGATTGGCGAAAAGTTGACCAAGGGATTGGGCTCAGGCGGCGATCCCAACATTGGCAGCAAGGCGGCCGAAGAGTCGAGCGACGACCTGTACGAGGTCATTAGCGGCGCCGACATGGTGTTCATCACCGCCGGGATGGGCGGCGGCACCGGCACGGGCGCCGCACCGATCATTGCCCGGGTGGCCCGAGAGACGGGTGCGTTGACCATCGGCGTCGTCACCAAGCCCTTTACCTTTGAGGGAACGCGACGACGCGAGGTATCTGCGGACGGCATTGAGCGCTTGAAAGAACACGTCGACACGCTCATTGCCATCCCGAACGACCGCCTGTTGGAGATCGTGGATCGGCGAGCCAGCATGCAGCAGGCTTTCCGCGTGGCCGATGATGTGCTACGGCAGGGCATCCAGGGCATTTCCGAGCTGATCACGGTTCCTGGATTGATCAACCTCGACTTTGCCGACGTGCGGTCGATCATGGCCGAGGGCGGCGCAGCCCTCATGGCCATTGGTCACGGCGAGGGCGATAACAAAGCCGTAGATGCAGCGGAGCAGGCCATTGCCAGCGCCCTCCTGGACGTGACCATCGATGGTGCGCGGGGTATCCTGTTCAACGTCAGCGGCGGTTCCGATTTGGGTCTGCACGATGTGAACGAGGCAGCCGAGATCATCCGCAAGACGGCCCATCCGGACGCCAACATCATCTTTGGCGCGGTCATTGACGAAAGCATGAAGGACAAGATCCGCATCACGGTGATCGCTACAGGATTCGATGGCACGGCCCAACCGCGACCGGCAGCCATCCGCTCGTCGGCCTCCACGCCTGTGACCGAGCGCAGGGTGGCGCCTCGTGCGGTTCCGGTTTCCGAGTTTCCGGCTCGCGTGCTCGACAGCGAGAACCTGGACATTCCGGCCTTTCTGAGGCGGCGGGACTAGAATCGCGAGTCAGGTTGAGGCTTGGCTGAACGAATCTGAAACGCGTGGGCCTCAGGCAACAGCCTGGGGTAATGGGTATTGCATGTCCACCAAAGCTGCGGTCAATTCCCCAGCTCAAGATGGTGGCCTTT
>CAYVLO010000262.1:0-3415 GCA_964452125.1 uncultured Anaerolineaceae bacterium
GCTGGCGTCAAACGCTTTGTCCTCATCTCCACCGACAAGGCCGTAAATCCGATCAATATCATGGGCGCCACCAAGCGCATTGCCGAACTGATGGTCCAGGATGCCGCCCGCCGTTCTGGCAACAACTATGTGGCGGTTCGCTTTGGGAATGTGCTGGGGAGCCGCGGCAGTGTGGTTCCCCTGTTCAAGCAGCAGATCGCAGCCGGCGGCCCGGTGACCGTCACCCACCCCGAGATGGAACGCTATTTCATGACCATCCCCGAGGCGGTCTACCTGGTGCTCCAGGCGGCCTCTCTGGGTTCCGGCGGCGAGCTTTTTGTGCTGGATATGGGCGAGCCGGTCAAGATCGTCGATCTCGCCCGCGATCTGATTACCCTCTCCGGGTTGCAACCTGACCGGGATATTGAGATCAAATTCACGGGCGTTCGGCCCGGCGAAAAACTTCACGAGCGCCTCTTTCTCAGAGGGGAAGACTATGAAACGACCAAGCACGAAAAGATCTTTGTGGTCGATCACGCCTCTGCCCTCTCTGGCGGGGCTCTGCACCACGCCGTGCAACGGTTGATCCGTCAGTCACAGCAGGGCGCACCTCCTTCAGACATCTGGTCCTCGATCACGGCGATTGTGCCCGAATGCGAAGTGACCCTGGGCGCCGAACCTGTTCCCAAGCCCGGTCAGGCTCAGGACGAGTTGTACGGAACGATCCACGTTGCCACGGCACCGTAAGCCTTTGCGGGCTTGGCCCCTAACCCAATGATCGATTGGTGGAACCTCTTGACCCATGGACTGTGGATCTTGGGGCTTGCCGGAGCGCTGGCTGTCCTGAGCCATTCGGACTGGGTCGCGTCGCAACAGCCAGGCTCCTCCAAAGCCCTGGCCCTCGCCATGCGGAACCCTCTCTTTTCCATTGGATTGGCCCTCGCCTGCCTGGGCGCTGGATTGGGGGCGCACCCCGACTGGGAACGGGTGGTCTGGTTTCTTTTGGCCATCGGATTCGCCCTCACGACAGGGGTATTGTATCGCAAGAAGAAAGCTCCTCCCGCGTGATGGAGACGAACTCTGCCACGCCCGAACATGGCCTTGGACGGTGGGTGCGCCGCGAGTGGCGTTTGCTGGTAGGATTGGCCCTCAGCGTCCTGTGCGTCTATCTTGCCATCCGTGGGGTGTCCCTGCCCTCGCTCTTGACGGCGCTGGCTACGGCCCAGTGGAAGTGGGTGGTCGTGGCGGTGCTCGTCGTCATGGCGGGCACGGTTCTCAAGGCGTGGCGCTGGCAGACCCTCTTTTTCCCCGATCGGATCCCCTTTGGGCGCGGATGGCGCGTGTTTGTCATTGGCCAGATGTTGAACATCGTATTGCCAGCCCGCGCCGGAGAGATTGGCCGCATCTACTACATCAGCCAGGGGAGGTCGATCACCAAGACCAAGGCCCTGTCCACGGTGGTGGTGGAGAAAATGGTCGACGTGGCCATGCTCGCCCTGGCCTATGGGGTGGCGGCTGCCTGGTTGGCCACCACGCCCATCGACTCGCAAGAATGGCTTCGGGGCGCCGGGCAGGGCCTGCTACCCCTGGCGGCCGTGGCCACAGCCGTGTTGCTCCTCTTTGCCTATGCCGGTCGCCACGCCTGGGCGGGGATGCGACGCCTTCTCAGCCCCCTTCCGCACAAGTGGCAAAGGGCGCTGGATGCCGCCGCCGGGCAGATGATCGACGCGTTTGAGGTCCTCCGGCACGGCCCCACCAGCGCCAGGGTGTGGGCGGCTTCGCTGTTGATCTGGGTTCTGTCGGCCTGGACCAACGTGCTCTTGTTCCGGGCTTTTCAGCTCCCCCTATCGGCCGGGGTCGCCATCTTTTTGCTGGTGGTGCTGATGAGCGGCGTCGCCGTCCCGCCCCTGCCCGGGAACCTGGGCGTGTTCCCCTACCTGAGCCAGGTGGTTCTGACCCTGTTCGGCATCGAGCGGGGCCTGGCCCTGGCCTACGGCATCACCTTGCAGGCAGCGGCCTACCTGCCCTTGGTCCTGGTGGGACTCGCGTGCCTGATTGGGGAAAACTGGCGGTTGCGAGGCAACCGCGCCCGACCGGGGAAACAGAAAGTGGGCCCGACGTGAACATTGCCCTTCTTGGGACTCGAGGGATTCCGGCCAGCTACAGCGGTTTTGAGACCTGCGTTGAACAGCTCGGGCAACGGCTGGTCGAACGCGGCCATCGGGTCACCGTCTACTGCCGCAAGCACCACATCACCTATCCCGGCGATCAGTACAAAGGGATGCGCCTGGTCAAGTTGCCTACCGTGGCCAACAAATACCTGGATACCATCGTCCACTCGTTCCTCTCTTCGCTGCATGCCCTGGGCCAACGGTACGACATGGCCCTGTACTTTATCGCGGGAAACAGCCCCGTCACCTGGATTCCGCGCCTGGTGGGCACCAAAACGCTGTTGAACGTGGACGGCCTGGATTGGAAGCGGGAAAAGTGGCCGCCGCTGGCCAAGAAATACCTGCAACTGGCCGAGTTCCTGGCAACCCGGTTGCCCAATGCCTACATCACCGATTCGACCGTCATCCAGGCCTACTACCGGGATCGGTTCCACAGCGAGCCGCCCTTTATTCCCTACGGTTCCGAAGTGGAGCATGTGCCCCCCGGCGAAACCCTGGCCCGCTTTGATCTGGAACCGCAGCGCTATGTGCTCTTTGTGGGGCGGTTGGTGCCCGAGAACTGCGCCCATCATCTGGTCGATGCCTATGCCGGTCTGGATACCGACCTGAAATGTGTCATTGTCGGCGATGCGCCCTATGCCGAGGGCTATATCGCCGATCTCAAGGCGCGCGCCCGGGCGGATGACCGCATCCTGTTCACCGGGTACCTTTTTGGCCAGGGGTACCACGAGTTGGGGACCCATGCCTCCATCTTTGTAGAGACCTCAGGCGTGGGCGGCACCCACCCGGCCCTGGTCGAAGCCATGGCCTTTGGCGCCTGCGTGATCGCCCACAACACCCCCGAGAACCTGGAAACCATCGGCGACGCCGGGTTCGCCTACGACGGCGAGGCCGGCGCCGAGAGCCTTCGCGCCGTTCTGCAGCGCTTGCTGGCCGACCCTGCGACGATGGCCGAATACCAGCAGAGGGCGCGGCAGCGCGCCCAAACGACCTACCAGTGGGACGCCGTCACCGACGCCTACGAGCGGTTGTTCTACCAGCTACGGCGCCGGCCCCTGCCCGAGCGCTTGACCCAACCCCCGACCATACCTGCTAAATAGCCGGAATCTTGCAGCCTGGCAGCCGAGCTTAAAAGCTCGAGTTGGAATGCGCATCCCACCTTTGGAGTGCGGCAGCTTGCTGCCGCGCATGGCTCCCAGCCTCGAGAGGGAGGCCTGTCTGAAGTGCGGCCCCCGCCCTGCCGGGGCGATTGCTGCCGCGCGACT
>CAYVLO010000262.1:3515-5140 GCA_964452125.1 uncultured Anaerolineaceae bacterium
CCTGCCGGGGGCGATTGCTGCCGCGCGACTATCGCGCAAGCTCCGCTTGCGCACTTCAGAAAGCGCCTGGCCCAGGCCCCCGGCACGCAAAACGGGCGGGGGTGAAACCCCGCCCGTCAAATCGTACGGTTAATTTTCGGTCAGCCGGCAGGCCTACCCGCCCCCCAGCACCACCACGGCGCGTTGCGCCAGGTCCATGATGGGGCCGGGCCACAATCCCCACAGAATGGTGGCCAACAGCGCGATCCCCACCCCCACCTGCAGCACCGGGCACACGGCCGTTTCGGCGGCCTCGCCTGCGGGCCGTTCTTTCATGTACATCATCACCACCACGCGCAGGTAGTAAAAGGCCGAAATGACGCTGTTGATCACGCCCAGAACCGCCAGCCAGATCAGCCCGGCTTTGACGGCTGCCGTGAACACGTACAGCTTGCCCAGGAATCCCACCAGCGGCGGGATGCCCGCCAGCGAGAGCATAAAGCCTGCCATCACCACCGCCAGCCAGGGGCTGCGCGACCCCAGCCCGGCGAAATCGTCGAGGGTGGCGCCCCAGCGTTCCCCCGAGGACAGCCTTTCTACGGCAATCACCACGGCAAAGGCGCCCACGTTCATAAAGGCGTAGGCAAAGAGGTAGAACAGAATGGGCCCGATGCCCAATTCCTGGCCCGCCGCCACGCCCACCAGAATATAGCCTGCGTGGGCGATGCTGGAATAGGCCAGCATCCGCTTCAGGTTCATTTGACGCAGGGCCGCCAGGTTGCCGACCGTCATGGTCAGGGCCGCCAACACAGCCAGGACCAGGCCCCATTCCGAGTACAGGTCGCCCAGGGTGACCATAATGACCCGACCCAGGGCGGCGAAACCGGCCACCTTGGCCCCCACGCTCATGAACGCCGTCACCGAGGTGGGCGCTCCCTCATACACGTCGGGGGTCCACATCTGGAACGGGACCACCGCCACCTTGAAGCCAAATCCGACGATCAAAAGCCCCAGAGCGACCAGCAGCAGGCCGGGGAACTCGCCGCCCAGCGACGCCACATACTTCTGGATGCCGCCCAGGGAGGTGGTGCCTGCCTGCCCATAGACCAGGGCCATGCCATACAGCAGGAATCCGCTGGCGAATGCGCCCAACAGCAGGTACTTGAGGGCTCCTTCGGCCGACTTTTGCTGTTCCCGGTTCAGGCCTACCAGCACATAGAGGGCAAGCGACAGGATCTCCAGCGCCAGAAAGATGGTCATCAGGTTGATGGCCGCCGCCATCAACATCATTCCGCCCGTCGATAGCAGGAGCAGCGTATAGTACTCTCCCTGAGCCAGACCGGTACGCGCGGCATAGTCGACCGAAAACAGAATGCCCAGGGCAGCGGCCGTCAGGATGGCCAGGTTCAGGAACAGGGCATAGCCATCGGCTGCCAGCATGCCGTGGATCTCGGGATCGCTGCCGTCCCAGATGTAAAAGGACACCACGGCAGCCGCCAACACCCCGGCCAGGCTGACCCATGCCAGGCGTGGTTTCTGCTCCTTGCCCAGACCGAGATCGGTCATCATCACCAACAGCGCCGTGACCAGCACCACGATCTCGGGCGCTATGACGAGAAAATTCAGAGGTGGGAACGAGATCTCCA
>CAYVLO010000263.1:0-5109 GCA_964452125.1 uncultured Anaerolineaceae bacterium
GGCTCTCGCTGTGGGTTGCCCACCAGAGCGGCGTTCAACTCGGTGTCCAGATAACCGGGGGCAATGGCATTCACGTTCACGCCTCGCGCCGCCCACTCGTTGCTCAGCGCCTTGGTGAGCTGAGCCACCGCCCCCTTGCTGGCGGCATAGGCTGGGATTGTGATCCCGCCGAAGAAGCTCATCATCGAAGCGATGTTGATGATCTTGCCCCGTCCCTGAACCAGCATGACCCGCCCTGCCGCCTGAGCCAGAATCCAGACGGCGTGCAAGTTCACAGCCAGGACCTGATCCCAATCTTCCAATGGGAATTCCTCCGCTGGATGGCGGATCTGCGCCCCGGCGTTGTTGACTAGCACGTCCAACCCGCCCAGGGCTTGCACTGCGCGGTCGATCAGCGCCAGAGCCTGGGTCCGGTCGGCCAGATCGGCGCGAAGGGGAAGGGCGCCCATCTCCTTGGCGACCGTCATCACACGATCGGCGCGCCCGACGATGGCCACTTTCGCCCCGCCCGCGATCAGGGCCTCAGCCATGGCCCGGCCCAGCCCGGCCGTCCCACCCGTGACCAGGGCCCGTTTTCCTTCCACCGAGAATAGCTCATACACCGGGCGGTCGTTCATTTTCCTCCCAAGAAAAAGCACGCATGCATGCGCGCCGATAGCGCGGTTCAATGAGCGGGCAACGACAGGTGATGGACTAGCCGCCGCGCCCCTCCCTGACTTGAGCTACAAAGGCTACCGCCCGCCGGGTCAGTTCCGGCAGGTCTCCGGCATCCAGCAATTTCTGGTTGATCAGGCTGCTGCCCACGCCCAGGGCCGCCGCCCCCTGACGGATAAACTCGGCAGCCGTGTCCAGGTTCACCCCGCCCACCGGGATGATCTGCAACTGGGGCAGGGGCGCCAGGATGGCCTTGACCAAACTCGGGCCGCCCACATCGGCCGGAAAGAGCTTGATCATGTCGGCTCCGGCCTCCCAGGCAGTCAGCATCTCGGTCGGCGTGTAGCAGCCCGGGATGACCGGAATGCCATAGCGATTGCACAGCGCCACCACGGGCAGGCTGAGGGTGGGGGCCACGACAAAGCCGGCGCCTGCCAGAATGGCAGCCCGGGCCGTCTCGGGATCGAGGACGGTACCGGCCCCAAACAACACCTCGCCGCCATACTTGAGGGTGGCCTCGCGTACCACGTCCAGGGCGCCCGGTGTGGTCATCGTCACCTCAATGACCCGCACCCCACCCGCCTTGATGGCGTCGGCTGCATCCAGCAATTGCCCCGAACTCTGGGCCCGGATGATGGCAATGACGCCCGTTTCTCGAATCAGGTTCAGTTTCTCGGCCTTGTCCATGCTCTCTCCTGCACCGCTCCTTTTCCAACTTGAGGCATCGCCCGAAATGGCGCCCCTTAACGGACGGTGCGCTTGCCCCCACTAGCCACGTCCGCCTTCATCAGCGCCTGAATCTCGCCCTTGTCCACGATGGGTAGGTCGAACATCAGCGTCTGCTTGAGGCGAGTGGCAGCGTCGCCCACCAACACGCCTTTCGCCAGGCCCTCAAGCCCCAACCCGGCCGTCAGCAGGCCGTAGTAAAAACCGGCGTTCCAGGTGTCGCCGCCGCCCAACCGGTCGGTGAGCGTCATCGAGCGGACCGCCGGAGAGCGAAAGAAACTGCCGTCGGCGCTCACAGCCGCCGACTCCCAGCGGTGCTGTTCAAAACTGTCGGGGTAGCGAATGGTGACGCCCACCACCTGAGTGGCAAAGCGCTCGTGGACCTGTTGGGCAAAGGAGCGGATGTCATCGTCTTCCACACGCCCCATGTCGCCATCGATGATCTGCTGGGCCGAATACTGGCCACAACTCAAGCCGTAAAGCTGGGCCATGTCCTCAATGGTCGTAATGAGCAGATCGACGTGCTCGGTCACAATGGGCGTCATGATCTCGCGAGCCTGATCGGCGGACCACAGGGTAGCACGATAGTTGAAATCGAGGCCCACCAGACAATCGGCCGGTTTGGCCGAGATGGCCTCCTGGAACGCCTCATAGTTGTAATTGCGCTCGTACCGGCTGTGAGCCGCCAGGCCAAAGGTGATGCCTGAGGTGTGGAACAGCCGTGCATCGGCCAACGCCGCTTTCCAATCGACCATGCCGGCCCCCAGCCGCGATGCCGCCGAAAACATGCGCTGATACACGCCCGTAGCCCGCCGCGGCGTCCGCCCCATCTCGTAGATAAAGCGGCCGATCGGTTCCGCCTTGGGCGCCCAGACGATGTGATCGGTGTGAACGCCGTGCTCGCGCGCGATATTGCCCACCGCCCGACCGTAGGGGTTGTCGGGCACACGGGTGATATAGGCCGAAGGGATGCCCAAGCGGCTGAGACCGAGAGCCAGCGTGTACTCGCTGCCCGCCATCGAGAGGTGAACCAGCCGAGTGCGCTCCGGTCGCTCCATGTCGGCCGGTGTGTCGCGGACCATGACCTCGCCAAAGGTCACGAACGCGGCCCCTCGACCGGCAAAAGCGGCCAGATCGTCTTTTGTTATGTCGAATTGCATCGCAGGGCTCATGAGCTGCCTCCTACTCCCCTCAGGGCCATGTCAGTTTTCTGGTTTGACGACGACCTTGATAGCGCCTTCGAGCCGCTTTTCGGCCGTCTCAAAGGCAGCATGAACCTGGCTGAGGGGGAATTGGTGGGTGATCAGCGGCGAGAGATCGACCGATTGTCCCCGGTTGCCGCCCAGCAAGGCCATGGCCTGAGCCATAGAACGCTCGCCCTCTGCCTTGGAACCAGCCACGGTAATGTTCCACTGCACGATTTTGTTCACGTTGAGGGGCGCCGGCTCGCTGTAGATGCCCACCAGGGCCACGCGCCCGTTCTTTTTGCTGTACTCGACAGCCTCCACAGCAGCCTGGGTGGTCCCGGCGCATTCCAGCGCTGCATCGGCGCCGATGCCGTTGGTGAGTTCAAAAATGCGCTCGATCACGTTCGTCTCACGGACGTTCACGGTGATATCGGCGCCCAGGCCACGCCCCACTTCGAGGCGCTCGGGCCGCGTGCCCGTCAACACAATGGTGCCCGCGCCGAGCAGGCGGGCCATGACCACGGCCATCAATCCGATGGCGCCGGGTCCCGAAACGACCACGGTCTCGCCGGCGCGGATGCCGCCAATGCGCCGAATGCCATACAGCGAGGTCGCTGCCGTAGTAATGAGCGTGGCCTGCTCAAAGGACATCCTATCGGGGATGGAATAGACCGAGTTGACGTGATTGCAGGCATACTCGGCATAGCCGCCATTGCTGCTAAAGCCGTAGTGACGATGGCCCTTGGCCGGATTGCCATAGTTCAAGCAGGTGTTGTAGAGCCCATCGCGGCAGTTGGCGCACAGGCCGCAGCCCTTGTGGGGCTCGACGGCCACCCGGTCGCCGACGGCAAACTCGGTCACGCCCTCGCCCAGGGCCGCGACTGTGCCGGTGTACTCGTGACCTGAAATGAACTGCCCGTAAGGGGGATGATTGGGCCAACCATGGGCCAGGATTTTGGGATCGGAGCCGCAGATGGCGCAGGCCGCCACCCGGATCAGCACCTCGCCGGGGCCGGGTTGGGGCACTGGATAATCCTCGACCAACCTTAGATCCCGCTCGCCGTACAGCACCGCCGCACGCATCGTCTCTGGAATCGACAAGGCTCTCCCTCCTCTAGAAATGGATCAGGATCTTGCGACAATTCCGGCGATCCTGCGCCAACTGAAAGGCGCGTTCATACTCCTCGAACGGCACCTGGTGGGTGATCAGGTAGCGAGCTGCCTCTGGATGCTTCAGGATAAAAGCCAGCACCGAGTCAAAATCGCCCGTGCCGCCCATACTGCCCATGATGCGCGCCGCCTTGAAGGTGATCTGCTTCATGCTGAACTCGACCGAAGGGATAAAACCCAGGGCCATGATCGTCCCCAGCGGCCTCAGCATCTCGACGGCCTGGCGAAAGGCCGCCGGGGAGCCCGATGTCTCGAAAATCGCGTCGTACCCCCGCCCCGAGTAGAGCTGATCGTAGGCCGGGGCGCCGGGTCCCTCCTCCGCCGCCTGGGCAAAGGCCAGCACGTCGCTCAGGGGTGAGGCGCCCAGCTCGATGGCATGGTCCACCCGCGCCTGTACCAGATCGAACAACTCGACATGCTCGCAGCCATGCCCATACTTGAGAGCAAAGAAACAGGCCAACCCAATGGCGCCGCCGCCCGACACCAAAATGCGCTCGTGCTGGAGGTTGGGGCGTGTCTCGCGCACACGGCGGACGGCGTGGGCGCCCACCGCCAACGGCTCGCTGAGAGCCACAAGGTCCAGGTCGGCCTCGGGATCGGCGCGGTAGAGGTACCGTTCCTCCTGCAGGAACCTCTGCCTCGAGGCCCCATCCACAGTGATGCCAAACTTTTCGATGTGCTGGCACAAGTTCTTGTCCCGCGAGCAGAACTCGCATTCGCCACAATAGATGGAACAATCACCCGTGACCTTGTCCCCCGGCTTTACACGGGTGACCGCCGGCCCCACGGCCTCGACCGTGCCCGACCATTCGTGCCCAAAATACAGGGGATAGTTCTTGGGTCCCTCATAGGTGCCCAGGTAGAGGCCCATATCGGAGCCGCACAACCCCACGGCATGGGTGCGCACCAGCACCTGAGTTCCTTGGGGCTCGGCCAGATCCTGCGTAACGATCTCGGCGCAGCGGCCCTCGCCGGCGCCACGTGCCCAGTCCGGTCCCCTGAGGACGATTCCTTTGGATAACACATGTCCCTCCTCGAGCCCCGGCGAGGCATACCCTACGAGGTTCTGCCCCGACGCGAAAACAACGACGCTCCGTGTGGTCTGTTCTTCTTCTTACTTGTATTCGGCCAAGGCAACAGGCCGCGTCTCCTGGTAAGACCGGGTAGCCGCCAGGCCAATAACCAGGGCCGCCCGAGCGCTGTGGGCATCGACGGCAGGCTCGCGGCCGTCCATCACCCGCTCGCAAAAATCCACCGTCTGCGCCTGGTAGGCGTTTCCAAAACGTTGGATGATGTAGGGCACCATATCGTGCTGGATGCCTTGGGTGGTCAGGATCAGCAGCGGCGTCTGCTGATAGTACCCGATGTTCAG
>CAYVLO010000264.1:0-5097 GCA_964452125.1 uncultured Anaerolineaceae bacterium
TGGCCGTTCATAAGCTGCGGTATTCGTTTATCCTGGGCTTGGGTGATCGAGGCGTGCGCGAGGTGGGCCGCTTGATGGTGCCTCGAATGGTCGGTCTGGCGGCGGTCCAACTCAACTTCCTGGTGAACACGATCCTGGCTTCGGGGCTGGCTGTGGGCAGCCTCTCGGCCCTAAATTACGCCTGGTTGCTCATGCTCCTCCCCCAGGGTGTGTTTGCCCAGGCAGTGGCCACTGCGGCCTTTCCCACCCTTTCAGCCCAGTCAGCCAAAGGGCAATGGGAAGAGATGCGCAGTACCCTCTCGGCGACCCTCCGCGCAGTCCTCTACCTGGCCCTGCCCGCCACGGTCGGCCTGATCGTGTTGCGGATGCCTTTGGTGCAGTTGATCTTTGAGCGCGGGGCTTTCTCCACAACCTCCACCCAGATGGTCGCCTGGGCGCTGGCCCTGTATGCCCTGGGGCTGCCTGCCCACTCGGTGTTGGAGATTGTCGTGCGCGCCTTTTACGCCTTGCACGACACCAAAACCCCGGTACTCGTCGGCATTGCCTCCATGGCCCTCAATGTCCTTCTGAGCCTGGGCTTCATCCGGGTGTTCCAATGGTTGGGCTGGATGCCTCTGGGCGGCCTGGCTCTAAGCAATTCGCTGGCCACGACGCTCGAGATGGCCGTATTGGTGGGCCTGGCGCGCAAGAGGCTCGGCGGCCTGGAGGGACGTCGCCTGGCCCAATCCATCGCCCGGATCGGAGTGGCGGCAGCCGTGATGGGGATTCTACTCACTCTATTCCTGACGCTTGTGGCCGGGCGCAGTGCGTGGTTGGTGGCCGGGCTGGCCATTGGCATCGGACTGGCCACCTATGGGCTGGTAAGCCTGGGGCTGGGCGCATCGGAGCCCCAGGCAGTGTGGGCCATGTGGCGCTCGCGGCGGCGCGGTTGAGCCAGTTCTTGCAATGAGACCATACGAAAAAGCAGGGAGTGGCGCAACGCCGCTCCCTGCTTGGTAGAACCGTTGGTTGGAAGAGGGACTAGAGCCCCATAAGTTCCAGCCCCATTCCCAAATCGGGAAGTTGCTCTTCCTCTTCTTCCTTGCCAAAGTGGAGGGATTCCGCTTCTTCGTCCAGCACTTCGACGGACAGGCCGAGCGACTGGAGTTCCTTGACCAGCACGCGGAATCCTTCGGGCACCCCGGGCTCAACGATCTCTTCGCCCTTGACGATGGCCTCGTAGGTCTTGGTTCGGCCGGTCACATCGTCCGATTTGACCGTCAACATTTCCTGCAAAATGTGGGCCGCGCCATAGGCCTCCAGAGCCCACACTTCCATCTCGCCGAACCGCTGACCACCGAACTGGGCCTTGCCGCCGAGGGGCTGCTGAGTGACCAGCGAGTAGGGGCCCGTCGAGCGGGCATGCACCTTGTCTTCCACCAGGTGGGCCAGCTTCATCATCGAAAGGACGCCAACCGTCACCGGTTGGTCCAAAGGCTCGCCAGTTTTGGCATCGTACAGGATGACCTTACCGGTGACGGGCATGGGTTCCCCGGTGTGGGAGCTGACCTTTAACGCAGTAACCTGAATCTCTTCGTCCGTCTCTGGATCGCGGGGTAGATCCGCGGGCCAGGGCAAGCCCCGAGACTCGATCTGCTCCTGCATGAACAGGATCCACTCGCGCAAGCAGATGATTCGGGCTCGCTCGCGACGTTTGATGCGCTGGCGCATCGGATAGGGTTCGAGAGAGAAGGAAATGAGCTGTTCCGGTTCATAGCCGCGTGCTTGCAGCCATTCCTTCAAGACGGCCTGCCGGGCATAGCTGGGCTCTCGGACCAATCGCTCTTCGTCATAGTCCATGCCGCTCAACTGATCCAGCAAGAACCAACTCAGGAGTTCCTCATCGGTCATTTCCTCAGTATCAAATTCCTGCTCGCGAGCCCATTCCCACATTCGATCGTTGAACTCATTCCAGGCCCGGTCCGAAAGCCAGGCCCGGGCAAGCTCGGCCTGAATCTCGAGTTCGTCGGCCCCATCAAAGACGGGCGAGACGGTCTTGAAGCCCAACCTCTGCGCGGCCCAACCCAGGTGGGTTTCCAGAATCTGACCGATGTTCATCCGGGCCGGAACGCCCAGGGGATTCAGGATTAGCTCGACGGGTGTGCCGTCGGCCAGAAAGGGCATGTCCTCGACGGGGACGATCTGGCTGATGACGCCCTTGTTGCCGTGGCGACCGGCCATCTTGTCGCCCTCGGTGATCTTGCGGCGTTGAGCAGCCATGACCCGCACGGTCCGTTCCACGCCGGTTTTCATGTCCCGATGTTCGTCGCGAGAGAACTCTTTGACGTCGACCACAATGCCATGCTCGCCGTGGGGCAGCCGCAGACTCGAATCCTTGACCTCGCGGGCTTTTTCCCCGAAAATGGCGCGGAGGAGCTTTTCTTCAGGGGTCAGTTCAGTTTCACCCTTGGGTGTGATCTTGCCGACGAGGATGTCGCCAGGACCCACCTCGGCACCCACGCGGATGATGCCGGTTTCGTCCAGGTCCTTCAGTGCTTCCTCGCCGACATTAGGGATATCGCGGGTGATCTCCTCGGCTCCTAGTTTGGTATCTCGGGCTTCTACTTCGTGCTTTTCGATGTGGATCGAGGTGAACTTGTCGTCGCGAACGACCTGCTCGCTGACCAACACCGCATCCTCGTAATTGCCGCCCTCCCAACTCAGGAAGGCAACCAGAACATTCTGTCCCAGCGCCAGCTCTCCCATATCGGTGGACGACGAATCGGCCAACACCTGCCCTTTTTCCACCCGCTCGCCCTTGTGCACAATGGGCCTTTGGTCCAGGCAGGTGCTCTGATTCGAGCGCTGGAAGCGGCGCATCTTGTAGGTTCGGCGTCCCTCCTCACCCTGGACGGTGATGGCGCTGCCCGTGACGCTGACCACCTCGCCGGCTTCTTCGGCGAGCAGGATCTGCCCCGAATCGGCAGCCACCTGCGATTCGATGCCGGTGCCCACCAGGGGCGCATCGGGTTGGACCAGGGGTACAGCTTGGCGCTGCATGTTCGAGCCCATCAGGGCGCGGTTGGCGTCGTCGTGTTCCAGGAAGGGGATGAGAGCTGCCGTGACGCCGACAATCTGCTTGGGCGACACGTCCATATAGTCGACCTTGGCAACCGACTCTTCCAGGAACTCTTGCATCCGACGCACCGAGACCCGGTCGTTCACAAACTGACCTCCTTCGTCCAGCTCGGCATTGGCCTGGGCGATGGTAAACTGGTCCTCTTCGTCGGCCGAGAGGTAGGTGATCTCGTCGGTGGCCATGGGCCGGATTCTGATCTCGGGTACCTGGGCAAACAGGACCTCGAGCCGTTCGGCTGTCGGCTCATCGATGTGCTGGTTGACCTGGGCGATCACCTCACCCGTCTCTGGATCCACGATCTGCTCGTTGATCGTCTTGCCCAGCACATACTCTTTGTGGTTGGGCACCGAATGGATCACCTTTCGATAAGGCGTTTCGATGAAACCGAAATCGTTGATGCGTGCATAGGTACCCAGAGAGCCGATGAGGCCAATGTTGGGGCCTTCGGGCGTCTCGATGGGGCAGATACGACCATAGTGGGAGTGGTGCACGTCGCGCACATCGAACCCAGCGCGCTCGCGCCGCAGACCGCCCGGACCCAGGGCGCTCAGGCGTCGCTTGTGGGTCAACTCGTCCAGGGGGTTGGTCTGCTGCATGAACTGGGAAAGCTGGCTGCCGCCAAAGAACTCGCGGGTGGCAGCGACCACCGGCCTGACGTTAATCAGTGAGATGGGCGTCATTTGCTCCGGTTCGCGGATGCTCATGCGCTCGCGCACCACCCGTTCCATGCGCAGCAGGCCGATCCGCAACTGGTTCTGGATCAGCTCGCCCATCGTTTTGACGCGCCGGTTGCCCAGGTGATCGATGTCGTCGGCCCCCTGAACGCCGTTGTTGACCTGGATAATGTGCTCGACGACGCGCGCTAGATCCTCAGGTGTGAGGGTTCGCTTTTCCAAGGGAATGTCCAAACCCAGACGCTTGTTGAGTTTATAGCGACCCACACGCGCCAGGTCATAGCGGCGCGGCGAGAACAACAGCGACTCCATAAAGCTCTCGGCATTGTCCTTGGTCGGAGGATCGCCAGGGCGGAGCTTTTTGTAGAACTCGAGGAGCGCTTCTTCCGTCGTCTTGGTGTTATCCCGCTCGATGGTGGCTTCGATGTAGGGATGGTCGGGCATGGTGTCCGCTTTTTCAAAGAGCTTGTGCAGCTCCTCATCGGTACCATAGCCCACCGCCCGCAGCAAGATCGTCACCGGCAGCTTGCGCTTGCGGTCGACCTTGACCGAAATCACATCGCGCTTGGAGGACTCGAATTCGAGCCACGCCCCCCGGTTGGGGATCAGCTTGGCCATGCACAGTTCTCGACCTGTGATCCGATCCTCTTCCACGGTGAAATAGACACCGGGCGAACGGATCAACTGGCTGACGACGACGCGCTCGGCTCCGTTGATGATAAAGGTCCCGTTTTCGGTCATCAACGGGAAATCGCCCATGAATACTTCCTGGGTGGTCCACTCGTCGCTTTCCTTATTCCACAGGGCCACGCGGACGTACAACGGCGCCGCATAGGTGACGTCGCGATCGAGGCAGTCTTGCTGTTCGTACTTGGGTTCCTCGAACCGATAATCGAGGCCCAGCTTTTCGTTCATCTCCTCATTGAGTCCTGGAAAGCGCAACTCCAGGTTGCCGTTAAAGCTTTCGATTGGTGAGATCTCGTCAAATAACTCGCGCAACCCTTCGGCCTGAAACTGCCGATACGATTGCAACTGAACCTCGATCAGGTTGGGCAACGCCAGCACATCAGGGATGCGCGCATACGACTTTCGTCGCACTTGATTGGGCATTCGTCTCACTCCTTGGCAATTAATCAGGTGAAGGCCTTGTGGCTTTACCTTACGTCGTTCTTCTCGTTACGTCTTTAGAAAAATGGGGAAAGAAGCCTCAAGCCTTTGAGGAAAAATCGGCCTACCGATCCTGTTGTCGTACTCGCTTGAAAGACGCATAAAAACACTCGCGGCTCTGTCCGCAACCGCGAATGC
>CAYVLO010000265.1:0-5086 GCA_964452125.1 uncultured Anaerolineaceae bacterium
CCCGATCTGCCCGCTACTCTCAATATCGAGACTTGATAGCGATACCGAGATGCCATTGGCAGAAAAGCCCTCCAATACCGGCTGCTGAGAGCCTGGCGAGGGGGTCTGCGGGCTAATCAGTAGGGCTTTAAGCGGAATCGTCCATTGCATGTCGCGCAGGTCAGCGAATTGGGAGATCCGCACTACCAACTGGTTGGCGCCTTCGGGTATCATGCCAAGAAAGTAACCGATTTGGCTGTATCGCTCCGGGTAGCTATTGCTGATGATCTCGTAGGAGCTACCAGGCTCCAGAAGGTACTGCTTGAGGTCTAGCAGGTTACGCTCAGTCTGAGTATACGTATTGCCCAAGTCATCCTTTACTTCAAGGTACTTGTTCTGATAGCGAAGCAGAACCGGGTTGTTGCCCTCGTTGCGTACGATGAACTTGAGCCCGATCTGCCCGCTACTCTCGATGTCGAAACTTGATAGGAATACCGAGATGCCATTGGCAGAAAAGCCCTCCAATACCGGCTGCTGAGAGCCCGGCGAGGGGGTCTGAGAACTTCTCAGTAGGGCGTTTAGCGGAATCGTCCATTGCATGTCGCGCAGGTCAGCGAACTGGGAGATCCGCACCACCAACTGGTTGGCGCCTTCGGGCACCTTGCCTAGAAAGTATCCAATTTGGCTGTATCGCTCCGGGTAGCTATTGCTGGTGACCTCGTAGGAGCTACCGGGCTCCAGAAGGAACTGCTTGGGATCTAGTAGATTGCGCTCGGTCTGTGCGTACGTGTTGCCCAGGTCATCCTTCACTTCAAAGTACTTGTTCTGATAACGAAGCAGAACCGGATTGTTGCCCTCGTTGCGTACGATGAACTTGAGCCCGATCTGCCCGCTACTCTCAATATCGAGACTTGATAGCGATACCGAGATGCCACTGGCAGAAAACTCGTCTCTCAATTGCTGTACAGAACCCGCTACAGGTGTTTGCGGACTGGCAGCTTGAGCATTCAGTGGAATGCTCCATAGCAAGTCCCGAAGGCCCGCAAGCTGGGAAACCTTGACCAGCAGGTAAGTAGCTCCTTCTGATACCATTCCGGTAAAGTATCCGATTCTATCGTGTCGGTCAGGGTAATCATTACTGGTCATACTATAGGAGGCTCCTGCTTCCAGCTCCGCTTGCTTGGGATCCATCAGGTTTCGCTCGGTCTGCGGGTAGGTTCGACCCGTATCATCACTCACTGAGAAATAAGTATTCTGGTAGCGAAGCAGCACTTTGCTTTTCCCCTGATTGGCGACTGTGAACACGAGCCCAATTCTGCCGTCGCTTTCGATATGATAATCGGTCAGTGACAACGATACTCCCTCAACCTCATAGGCAGTACCAATGGCTTTGGCACCTCCTGGAGCAGCAGCCGTAGGCTCCAGCGGAGCCATCGTCGGTACGGTTTCGGGCGAGGCTTCCGGAGTCTCCATCACAGCAACGAGCGATTCACCGTCAGGTGGTTTGACCTTCTCCGTTTGGCTCGTTGCAGTTGGCTGGGGGGGCAGAGTCTCGGTAGGTTCCACGGCATTCTGGGTCAAGGTCAGCGTCGCTGGAGGCCGAGTTGTTGCGACTGAAACGATCGGTGTCTCCATCTTGCTGGAGAGAAGGCCAAATCCCTTCGTCACAGCGCCCAGGGTGCTAAGCGTCAAGCAGAGCACGACCAACGCACTTACCGCCAGCCATAGACCGCCACGGTGGGACTTGACGGACGCAGGAGGTGCCTGTTTCCGAGCACTCGAGGTGGACTGCACAGGCGCGCGCCTAGCGGCAGCAGGTGCAACCGGTTTCGCACTCGACTGACCTCGGGCTGCTGCTTCCAATGCGCGGGCCATCAGGCCGGCAGAGGGAAAGCGCTGGCCCGGTTCTTTGGCCAGCGCCCGGAGAATGACCGACTCGACGGCAGGGGTGATCGCCTTGTTGAAATCAGAGGGTGGTGGGGGCAGCTTGTCGGCATGGGCCCGGATCAACTGAATGGCTGTCTCTCCCTGGAATGGAGGGCGACCAGTTACCATCTCAAAAAGCACCACTCCTAACGAATAAACGTCTGCCCGACGGTTCACCGGCTGTTCCTCGGCCTGCTCTGGCGACATGTAGAGCAATGTTCCCAGGATCTGACCGGTGCTGCTCAGCGAGGCAGCAAAACTGGCAGCGACTGCCTTGGCGATGCCAAAGTCCGTGATCAGCGCTGTGCCATCCTTGCGAATCAGGATATTCGACGGTTTAATGTCACGATGGACCAACCCCTTGGCGTGGGCTACATCCAGTCCGGCGGCAACGTCGCGGATGATTCGCACGGCTTGTGATGTTGTGAGGCGTCCGTGGGTACTGAGGGTCTGTGCCAGAGACTGGCCATCGATAAACTCCATGGCCAGGAATCGGGTGCTCTGGAACACACCCACTTCGTACACGCGCACGATGTTGGCATGCTCCAATTGTGCTGCCATCCTGGCTTCGGCCTCGAACCGCTGGACGAAAATCGGGTCGCGCAGGAGTTCCGGGCGAAGGACCTTCAGGGCTACGATCCGATCCAGGGTTGTGTCCCGGGCCTTGAAGACAGTGGCAAACCCGCCGCTGCCGATTTGCTCGATGATCTCGTATTTGCCCAGTTTGCGGGTTGGCTCATCGTTCATCGTTCGCTCCCATTTATGCGGTATCTCAATCGCCCACTTGCTATTCAGCGAGCAACCGGATGCTAATCGGCCCAGCAGGCCGACTCAGTACCGTTTTGGTGTCGGTCTGAACCAGGACGATGTCCAGATAATACGTATCGGGGCCAAGGTAGACCGACGAGTAGCCGAACGTAACCCCCAGAGAGGTTGCCTTGGTCGGCGCGGCAAGCGCTTGCGGTGCATGTTTCAGATCAGCTCGCAAGCGAACCTCAAAGGCCTCATTCTCTGCGAGGGGGCGACCTTCCCATGTCCATTGCACTTCGTAAGGCTTGGTGGCCCTAATCGGATCATTTTCACGAGGCCAAACGATGGTAGGTGATTCCAGGAGCTTGTCGTCGGCGGTTGAGGGGGCAGGGGCTGGCGCGGCCTTGACCGGGCCCCACGAAATCCTCTCCGAATACCATTCGTTGCCTAGCCTCTGGCCCTGGGAGAAATCATAGATTTTGCGCTCGTTGGAACCATCGCGATTCATGAGCCAAATGGCCCAGTTGCCAGAACGATCCGAGACAAAGGCTATGGTCTTCCCATCCGGTGAAAAGGTGGCTAGACCATCAATGGCAGCGTGGTCTGTCAGCCGCTGCGGATTCCCTCCACTACTCCCAACCAGATAGACGTCCCAATTTCCATCGATCTCACGCGTCAAGAGCACGCCGGCATCCCCACCGCCGGTTGGAATGGCATTGGCATCATCCAAGATCCGCACCGGTACTCCACCCCACATGGATACTTTGTACAGGCCACATCTCGAGCCAGTTCCAAAACCATAGTCACAGCCGCTGTAGGCAACAAGCTGGCCCGGTATCCAGACAGGGTAGCGGCCGAGAATCCCGCCTCCTCCGTACGATATGGGATTATCCCCAAGATAAATGCGCCAATTGCCATCGCCCCAACGCAACGAGTCCGACCCCACGTGATATTGCCTCGATGAAAGCCAGACGGGATGCTCATCATCCAAGTGGCCCATGGAGCTAATCGTACCACTGCCGTCGGGATTCACCGTCCACAGGTCATTTCTGCCGCCGCCCTGGCCATTGGCCACAATCATCTCACCATCCTGGCGGTAACTGGGTTGGCGCAAATGGTCACCCAACCAGCGGCGGTCAGTCCCATCCGGCTTGATACTGAACAGGGTATAGGTGTTGTTACCCGGTTCAAAGATAGAGAAGGCGATGCGCCCCGTCAGGGTCGTCGCAACTGGAGCAGGCTCGGGCGTTGGTTCACTCTCAGGCTCAATCTCCGGTTCGGTCTCTGATTCAGATGCTGGCGTGGTCGGAACCGGTTTGTCTGTGGGGGATGGAGTCGGTGTAGGGGTAAAGGTCGGTGTGTTTGTGGGGGTTGAGGTCGGCGTGAAAGTTGGGGTAGGCGTCAAGGTTGCCGTTGCCGAAATCGCGGGCGCTGGTGTAACCTCGGCAATCGTCGGTGGTTCCTCGGGCTCAGCCGATGGAGCATCGGTTGGCTTGGGTCCGAGTGTGAACGTCGGTCTCGGGGTACGTGTCGCCAGGACCATTGGGGTCTCCGATGGATCATCATCGGGGAGAACCCATGTATCAAACAGATAGTACACACCTCCTAGCGCAGACAGAATTAGAACGGCAATCAGAATACGGAGCCGCAAGGCCGGTGCATGCCCGCCCCCACCATCCGGTGGAGTTGTCTTTTCATTCAGTTTGGTAAGCGCCTTGTATTCCTTTTCGGCGTGCTTCTTTCGCTTAACTACATCGCGAAAGTCCGGTTCTACCGTGAGGATCTCACCGGCAAGGCTGAGAACGCCCGGCCAATCCCCCAGTTTTTCCCTTTGGAGGAGGGTTTCGTACAAAATCTCGAGTCTGCGTTTTTTTTCCTCCTCGCGCCGGCGTTGCTTCTCCTCGTCCAGGGCTTGCTGGTGCATACGCTGGGCGTGGGCCAGGCAGTCGCTCACGTCCCTGTATCCCGGAGATTTCTCCTGGAGGGTGGTCGCCAGCTCAATGGCGGGCAGCCACTTTCCCGCATCGACAGCCGCCTGCAGCTCTGTGTAGAGACTTGCCAGTTGTCTGGCCTCCTCTTCCTCGGCCTGCCGAAGTCGCTCTTCTTCTTGCTGTCGGTGCAGTCGTTCCCGGGCCATAATCAGGCGTTGAGGCACATCTTCATAACCGGGGCTCTGGTCCTCAAGTTCCTCGCCAGCTTTCACGGAGCTGATCCAGTCACCGGCCTGTTCAAAGGCGCAGAACCGGGTGAAGAGGGCCATGAGATGGTCTTCCCGTTCTTGCTTCTGTTGGGCTTGCTGCGCGGCGTCGTGCAGCGCCTGGGCGAACTGACCGGCGCTGTCATAGCGATTGGCCGGATCCTTTTCCAGGGCCTGAAGGATCACTCGTTCCACCTGTATGGGCAGGTCGGGACAGAACTGGCGTGGCGGAGG
>CAYVLO010000266.1:0-5074 GCA_964452125.1 uncultured Anaerolineaceae bacterium
GACGTCACCAATGCCTCGCGGACGATGCTGTTCAACATCCACACCCTGGACTGGGACGACGAGATCCTGGAGCGGCTCCAGATCCCGCGGGCCCTATTGCCCCAAGTCCGGCCTTCTTCGGCGGTCTATGGTCGGGCCGTGGGCGGGCCGCTGGCTGATGTGCCCATCGCCGGGGCGGCAGGGGATCAGCAGGCGGCCCTGTTTGGGCAGGCCTGTTTCGAACCGGGGCAGGCCAAGAACACCTATGGCACCGGCTGTTTCCTGTTGCTCAACACCGGAGAAGAGGCGGTGTCGTCCCACCACGGACTGCTGACGACCATCGCCTGGCAATTGGGCGCCGAGGGCAAGGTGATCTATGCCCTGGAAGGGAGCGTGTTCATCGGCGGCGCGGTGGTCCAGTGGCTGCGCGACGGTCTGGGCATCATCGAGCGCGCCGGCGACACCGAGGCCCTGGCCCGCGAGGTGAGCGACACGGGCGGCCTTTACTTTGTGCCGGCCTTTGTCGGACTGGGCGCGCCCTACTGGGATTCCTATGCCCGCGGCACGATGGTGGGCATCACCCGCGGCACCGACCGGAGGCACCTGGCCCGGGCGGCGCTGGAATCGATCTGCTACCAGAGCCGCGACGTGCTGGAGGCCATGGCCCAGGATTCGGGCATCCGGCTGCAGGCGCTGCGGGCCGACGGGGGCGCGGCGGCCAACGATCTGCTGATGCAGATGCAGGCCGATCTGTTGGGTGTGCCGGTGCAGCGGCCGGCCGTCACCGAGACCACGGCCCTGGGCGCGGCCTATCTCGCCGGGCTCGCCGTGGGCTACTGGTCGAGCCCGGAAGAGGTGGCCCGACAGTGGGCGGTTGATGCGCACTTTGAGCCCGCGTTGCCGCCCGAGGAACGCGACCGGCTGTACGGCGATTGGAAGCGCGCGGTGGAACGGTCCCGCGGCTGGATCGCCTGACGGGGCGCATCGCCCAAGGGGCGCCCACGGAGGGACATCGGTCCTTCCGTGGGCGCTCCTGCTGTGCCTCCCTGAACGTGCACACCAGGCGTCGGTATTCGTTTGGCCGGCCTCCCCGCAGGCTGGACTCACGAGCGACGGTATTGTTGGGCCCCCGCAAGGTCTTCCGCTGAACTGCCTCTAAAACAAAACTATATCTTTTTTGATTCAATGCTAGACAATCTCGCGTTTTCATAGTATAATAGACGCAACCCTGTGGCACGGCCTGTGAACAGGGACGAGGAAAGGGGCAGAGGGAATGGCCAAGCACAGAACCCGGGTGGGACTGCACGCCCGGAACGCTGTCAAGTTTTCGGAACGTGACTATGCGCTGATCAAGCAGGCACACATCGAGACGCTGAAGACGCTGTCGATCACCGAGGCGAGCGTCTATCAGCGGGTCAAACGGGAAAACCCCGACATCGAGTTCATCGTCCGGCTGTACGACGACCGCCTGCACTATGGCTCGCGGCCCACACCGGCTGCCTTTGTGGCCAAAATGGCGCCCATCATTCGCTCTCTGCGCACTTTCACCTCCAAATTCGAGATCCACAACGAGCCCAACCACCACAGCGGCCTGGAGGGCTGGGGGTCCACCGATCAACACGCTCGCTCCTTTGCTGCCTGGTACATGCAGGTGCTGCGAGCGCTGAAAAAGGACTGCCCCTGGGCTCAGTTTGGCTTCCCGGGATTGGCCCTCAACCACCCCCACCGCGATCTACCCTGGCTGGACATCTGCCACGACGCCATCGACGCCTCTGACTGGTTGGGCTGCCACTGCTACTGGCAGTATGGCAACATGATGGCCGATGCCTGGGGGCTGCGTTTCAAGCTGTACCACAAGCGTTTTCCCGACAAGAAAATCGAGGTCACCGAGTTTGGCGATTCGACCCCCAACCGGTCGCGCGACGAAATCGCCACGCTCTATAGCCGATACTACCAGGAACTCAACAAATATCCCTATCTGGGATCGGCCAGCGCCTTTATCGCCTCGTCGCCCGATCCCAATTGGGCGCCTTTTGTCTGGATGAAAGAGAGCGGCGAGGTGCTGCCCGTGGTCCAGGCGGTGAGAACCATGAAGAGGGAGGCAGTGGAAGTGGAGCCTACCGAGCGAAGATTCGCACAAACCGGCAAGACGGTGCGCGGGACCTTTTTACAATTCCTCAACAAATATGGGCTGGACATCTGCGGCTATCCCATTACCGACGAGATCAAGGAAGAAGGGGCCACGGTGCAGTATTTCCAGCGACTGGCGCTGATGGAAAAGAGCGGCAAGATCCAGCTCAAGCTGGTCGGCTCGGAGGCCTGGAAGGCCCGCCAGACCATCCCGGCGCTCCAGGCGCGGGGCAGCGAGCTGCGGAGCCTGATGGCGTCGAGCCTCTGGCCGCCGCCTGTCGTTCAGGATATTGCGGCCGACCTGCCCGTACACGCCACCGAACGCTATCCCCAGCGCAAGCTCGACAGCATCCGGCGGATCGTCGTTCATCACACCGCCACCAGCGCGGCGGTCACGCCCCAGCGGCTGGCCGAATACCACGTGAATTCTGCCAAAAAGGCCGGCATCACCTACCACTTTGTTGTGGCGTCCAACGGCGCGATCTATCAGACCAACCGCCTGGAAACCGTCTCGGAGCACGTCAAGGGGCACAGCGCCGATAGCATCGGCGTGTGCTTCCCCGGCAATTTCACCGACGAGGCGCCTCCCCGGGCCCAGTTGGAGGCCGGGGCCAAGCTGTGCGCCTGGTTGCTCGCTGCCCTCAAACTGGACAGCCATCAGATCGTCGGCGCCAGCGAGTTGGCCGACACGGCGTCGCCGGGCAAGCAGTGGCTGCAGGGCCAGCGCTGGAAGGACGCCCTCCTCGAGGGCGTGCGCGCCGCCAGCAAACAGGGCCTGGAGGAGCAGATCGCCGCCATGGATTCGCTCCTGCAAAAGATGCAGGCGATGGACCAGCCCGCGCCCCTTGTGGCCGCCGATGAGGCCTGGCGGGGGGCGCCCGAGCCCGCCATGGACGGAGAGGATTCGGGCCTGATCGCTTCGCTGCGCCAGCAGATCGCCAGCCTGCAACAGGAGCTGGCGCAGGTGCGCAAGCAGATCTCGTCCAAGGCGGGCGCCGTGATCTGGCGCGTGAGCCGGCCCAACATACAGGACCTCATCGACAAACTTGCCAAGCACCCCGAATTGCGGTATGATACGCGGCTGCTGAGCGACATCGAGACCATCGTCATTCATCACAGCGCGGCCCCCGCCAGCGTGGGCGCGGAGCGCATTGCCATCTATCACGTCAAGAGCCAGGAGTGGCCGGGCATTGGATATCACTTTGTCATCGCGGCCGATGGCACGATCTATCAGACCAACGAGCTGACGACCATTTCCTACCATTCGGCCAAGGTCAACGGCCGCGGGGTGGGGGTCTGTTTCCTGGGCGATTTCGACGAGGCGGTCCCCCCGCCAGCCCAACTCCGGGCGGGGGCTCATCTGGTGGCCTGGCTGACCCAGGAGCTGAACCTGAGCCTGGAAACGGTCAAGGGCCACCGCGAGTATATGCAGACCCGTTGCCCGGGCAATCAGTGGCTCAGCGGGCAAAAATGGAAAGACATGCTGCTGGAAGAGATGGGGCGCGTGCAGGCCGAGGAGCGGTTGCCCGACGCGGTCCCCTCTCCCGACAGCAAAATCCTGTATCACTATATGCTCTTTTGGCACCACGGCCACAGTTGGGCCGAGCAGGATTGGGTTAACGCCCAGGAGTATATCGCTGCCTTTCAGCCGACGGTGGGCTTTTCGTCGCGCGATGCCCAACAGGCCCGCTACGTGACCATCGTGGGGGGGACTCTGGGTGTGCCGCAAAGCGTCGAGGACGGGCTGCTGGCCGTGGGTTGCCGGGTGGATCGGGTGGCGGGCGCCAACGAGACCGGCACCCAGTTGGCCCTGGCGACCCTGGTCATGAAGGGCAAGCGGTTTCTGAACTTTCAGGAGTAAAGTCGAACCATCGGTGTGGCGTCGTGCCCGCCTGTCGTCATGCCCGCGGACGCGGGCATCCATGCCTGGGTCCAAGCCGCATGGACCCCCGCGTTCGCGGGGGTGACGTCGAGCCAACATGAAACGAGCCCGGTCTGCGGGCAATCTGTCTGAATAAGGAACTCACGTGCCAGAACCCTGGACACAACCGACGACGACCGATTATCAGGTCGCCCTGCCCGTGTTCGAAGGCCCCCTCGATCTCCTCTTGCACCTCATCGAGCAAGAGGAACTCGACATCACCCGCGTGTCGTTGGCCCAGGTGACCAACCAATACCTGGAATACCTGACCCAGATCAGCGAGCGCAATCCCGACAGCATGGCCGATTTCCTGGTGGTGGCGGCCAAGCTGCTCCTGCTCAAATCGAGGGTCCTGCTGCCACAAAAACCCTCGGCGCCTGCCGCCCAAGAAGAGGAAGACGACAGCGAGGCTCTGATCCGCCAATTGATCGAGTACAAGCGGTTCAAAGAGGTGGCCCACTGGTTCAAAGCGCTGGAGGCCACGGGGGTTCAGTCTTTCGTTCGCATGGCCGGCCCCCCTTCGCTGGACCGCATGGTGGACCTGGGCGATACGACCCTCCAAGACCTGTTGGCTGCCGTCCGCGAGGTTCTCGAGGTCGCGCCGCCCGCACCGTCCGTCAATGGGACGGTGCCTCCGGTGCGGATCCGGATCGCCGACCAGATGGCCCTGATCGAAAAAGAGACCGCCGGGGGCCAGACGGTGAGCTTTCGCCACCTGTTGCAACGGGCCGCCGACCGCGTCGAAATTGTAGTCACCCTGCTGGCTGTGTTGGAGATGATCAAGCAACTGCGGATCACGGTGCGCCAGGAGACGGCCTTTGGCGATGTGATCATTGCCCGGCGGGAACCCCCTCCGGCGGGCAGCGAGAGGAACGGGTCTGAACCCTCCCCGTAATTTAGAATCTGGCCAACCATCGAGCCCCGGTCGGCTGTCTGCTCAGCCTGGATCGCCAGATCCAGGCCGAGCGACTGAACCAGGTCAGAAGAAAGTCTAGCAGCCTGTCGGAGAGGGTTGTCATTCTGAGGAACGGAGGCGGCAAAGCC
>CAYVLO010000267.1:0-5040 GCA_964452125.1 uncultured Anaerolineaceae bacterium
TCGCTCCAGGAAACTGTCCTCCACGACATGTACGTCCTTCCAGGTCAAACCCAAGTGCTCGAAAGCATCCAGGCTGCTGATCCAGCGCAGTCTGTCCTGCTCCAGCATATAGAACTCGGGGCCGCTGCCTTTTAGCACCAGCCCATCGCGGATGATGAGGGACGAGGACTCGGGCAGGATCCGCGCCAGGCTCACGCCATACCGGTTCACGGGAATGTTCACAAGTACCAGCAGAACACCCACCAACAGGGCCATCCGCCACAGCATCTGGCCCATATTTATGCTCGGCAGCCTCGGCGGCGGCACCCAGTCTTTATCACCCGGCTGCGGCTCCCGCCTTGGTGGCAGTGGCCCGGGGCGCTGGGGGACCGAACTGGCCTTGCGCATTACTGCGGTCGGCGGCTCGGGTCGCGGCGGCGGCACGGCCGGGTCTCGCTGCTGCACAGTTGCCGGCTGCTCGTCACTATGTGGGGCTTTGGGGGCCACACTGGCCGGGGCTCCGGGTTTTTCGCCTTGAATCCGGCGGGCACGCTGGCGCTCGGCCAGGGCGTCCAACAGCAGGTCCAGGATTGCATCTGTCGTCGAACGATCGTCCTTTTGGTTTTGGCTCGACATTTCTCTACTCCCTAATTTCCTGATTCCCACTGCCTAGCGGACCACGACAAAACCCAAAATCTCGCCGATGCTGGCAAAGATGTTGGTGTAAAAGTTGCCACCCAACTGGCGAAACATCTCGAACTTCATACTCGGTGCACCGATGAACGGCCGCAGCGTCCAGGCCATCTGGCTGCCGACAAAAGCATAGACAAAGATCCACAGCCACAGGACCCAACGCCGGGCCATAGCCCCCTCCTTGCCTGCCGCCGAGACGATCCTCATCCCCTGTGCCAAGAATATCACGCCGACGATGCCGCAAACCGCAAAGATGGTGACGTTCATGAGCTTGAAAAATTGATAGCCCGAAGTTGTGAGCAAAAAGAAAACGATAATCGGCGCAAAACTGAGCAACAATACGGCAGTGACCGTGATGGCGGTCAGGATCAATGCCATGTTTTGTGTCAGACTTTGGTTCGATCCAAAGAGCACGTTGAAAAAGTAGAGGGTCGGTGAACAGACGATCAGGGTTGCCAGGAATAGGATGGGTAGCTTGACGGCCGAGCTGAGCGTCTGCCACAGGCTGTGGGTGGAGCCCATTACGGCTCCGTAGAGCGCGAAAAAGAGAACGCTGGAGACCAGCATGGCGCGCATCTTTTCTTTCAACTCTACCCCGTCGCGGATCTCGGCAAAAAAGTGATAGCGGTTGCGCAGAATGGTTTCGATAATCGCCAGGTCTTTCATGGGGTTGTCGTCTCCTTTGATTTCGATTGAATGGCCCTTTTTTACCAGGGTTAAGGGGGCTGCCTCATGTGCGTTTCCCGACAGACTCGCTACCAGCGGAGCGATGGCAGAGCGACAAAGAGGACGGTCAGCATCCAGAAAAAGGCCCAGGCAGCCAGCGCGTACCGCCAGCGCTCGAATTTCAGGATGGGGATCAGCAGCACAGCCAGGGCCACGATCCAAAAAGCCGGGCGGCTGAGGAGTTGGGGCCAACCAACGGCGGTGCCATCGGGTGCAAAGGCCAGCCAGCGCAAGATCAGAGCGCCGACCACCGGCAGCGCCGCGGCTACGACGGCTTCGGCTGTGCCCTGGCCGATGTGGGTGGCCTGCAAGGCCTTGCCGATCTCTTCTTCCATGCCGAACCGCGCCGCAGCCTGGGCCAGGGCATCGGCCCGATCGAGGCCCTGGGATTCGTGGGCCGCCTCTTCGAGATGATCGCGGATCTCGGCCAGGATCTCGTGCTCGGTTTCGCTATCCAGGTCCATGTGAACCCGGATCTGATCGAGCCATTGATCGATATCGTTCATCAGGCCGGTTCGACGCCCAACAGGCGGCTCACGTTTTCGGCGAACGCTTGCCAGCTTTCTACGTCACGCGCCAATTGGCGGCGTCCCTCCGTTGTGATGGCATAGAACTTGCGCTTTCGGCTGCCCTCTTTCCCGCGCCACTCGGACCTGAGCAGCCCCTGGCGCTCCATTTCGTGAAGCCTGGGGTAGATCAGACCCTCTTTGAACTCAAAGAATCCCTCGCTTCGAGATTCGAGTTCTTTGATGATCTCGTACCCATACATGGCTCGCTCCAGGTCGGCCAGAAGGCTGAGGATGATGATCTCGGTCGTCCCTTTTCGGATCTGTTCCTGCAAGGCCATGATCGCTCCATTACCTTATTTTCTTATGCATAAGAGAATATAGCACGAGTTGGAAATCCTGTCAAGATCGCCTACCCCACGGTTGCCCTACGGTGACCCGGCTCGCGACCGGGCCCAAGCCATCAGGCGGGCAGGAGTGCGTTTGACTGGCGTACCAAAAAGAGGCTCAGGAATGGAGTCCTGAGCCTCGGCCTGCTCCGTCTATCCGATCCAAGAAAAGGGGACCCGCTAGTCTCGCCGCGAAAAGCCGGTGAGGATAAAGACGTAATACAGCAGGGTCGACAGAGACTGGGCCAGCGCTGCCACATAGGTCAACGCAGCAGCATCCAGGACCTTTTTCGTCTCCTGCAACTCTCCTCCATCGGCTAGTTGGTAGGAGTGCAAAAGCTGCTGGGCCCGCTTGCTGGCATTGAATTCCACCGGCAAGGTGACCAGGGCGAAAACCACGGTTCCGGCAAACAGGAACAGGCCCAGCCAGGCAATGAGCGTCGAGCCGGTAAAGCCCGACAGGAGAAAGCCAACGAAAAAGACAATGGGGCCGAGCCACGAGCCCAGAGTCACAATGGGTACCAACCCCGAACGGGCTCGCAGCGGCGCATAGTTGGAGGCGTCCTGCATGGCGTGGCCGATTTCGTGGGCGACGATGCCTAACGCGGCTACCGATCGGCTTTGGCCCACACCTCTCGACAGGCGAAGGATGTTCTTTGAAGGGTCGTAATGATCGCTCAGTTGGCCGGGCGTCTCTTCGACGCGGATGTGGTCCAGCCCGGTGCTGCGCAACAGGATGCGAGCGGTCTCAAAGCCGCTCAGTCCCCGGCTGTTCGGTTTGCTGCTATACTTTTTATAGGCCGATTGGACTTTGAACTGGGCCCAAAAAGCCAGAAGCAAAGCCGGCAAGGCAAAGATCAAATATCGCGGATCCCAGATAAACATAGAATTCTTTCTGACACCTCATTTGGGCGAGCTTGCTACAACATCATCATAGCACAAACTGCGGCGAACGGCAAGCCGCCGAGCTGACGGTTCGCTGACGGCACCCTCTCAGTCGTCTGTGTCGCGCCGGGGAGACTTGGACTGATGGACGATGGCGTTGGTGGCGTCGGGATCGGGCAGATTGTCATAGTCACATTCGCAAGGGCCGCCCTGGGCGCAACCCAAGCAGCAGTAGGTTTGGCCGTCGATGACGGTGGGCTGCCAAAGAATGACGATCCCACAGGTGGCACAGACTGGTTGTGGCTGCATGCTGATGGGTCTCCTTTTTCTCTATCAACCACATTCTAACCCCTGAGCGTTAGACCAATGCTAGAACTGCGTTAGAGTTTCGTTAGAGCGAGGCCGGGTGTCAGGCTCATCCCTACCCTCTGACTTGTTGAACACATGCGGGCCCTGTGCAATGGCGTTCACGAGCACAGCCCTGGCAGCGGCCCCGCATTTTCGGCCAGGGTAGGACGTCGTTTTTCTGCATTTGCCTTTTTGGCTGGTCTGTGATAGAATGCCGCGGGATGAGGAGGACGATGTTCGATAGGAAGGTGTCGTGGCAATTGCATACCGGCCACTATGTGGCTTGGCAGTTCTCCGCGGCCAAGGGCCTGATGGGGGCCTGCCCCCACATGCGATGGTGTCATCCCGATTGAGTCCCTTGCCGCCCAATTCCGCCTGTGCGGAAATAATGCCTGATTGAGAGCGGGGGAACTCCCCGCTCTTTCCTTTGAGAGGAGAATTCTCATGGCCCATAACCTGAACCCACGGAAAATCCTGGTCTGCACCGCCTGGCCCTATGCCAACGGATATCAGCACCTGGGACATTTGGCCGGCGCCTATCTGCCGCCCGATATCTTTGCCCGCTATCAGCGCTTACTGGGCAACGACGTGCTCATGGTCTCCGGCTCTGACACGCACGGCACGCCCATCACCGTCCGCGCCGACGCGGAGGGCGTCTCGCCCCGCGAGGTTTTCGAGCGCTATCACCAAACCTTTCTGGAGACCTATCAGCAGATCGGCCTGACCTTTGATCTGTTCACCCACACCGATACTGAAAACCATCACCGGGTCGCGCAGGACATCTTTCTGAAGATTTTGGAAAAGGGCTACCTGTACAAGGAGATTCAGCGACAGCTCTACAGCCTCCAGGAAGGGCGCTTTCTGCCCGACCGCTACGTGGAAGGCGAATGCCCTCACTGCGGTTACGCCGATGCCCGGGGAGACCAATGCGACCACTGCGGCAAGCTGCTGGAACCGACAGAGCTGATCAACCCGCGGAGCAAGGCCAGCGGCGACACCCGTCTGGAGGCCCGCAAGACCGAGCATTACTTCCTGGACCTGGCCAAATTGAGCGACGAGCTGGAGGACTATCTCAGCCGCGGCAAGGACCACTGGCGGCCCAACGTCATCAACTTTGCCCGCAACTATGTCAAAGACCTGCACGGGCGGCCCATCACCCGCGACATCGACTGGGGCATCCCCATCCCGCTGCCCGGCTACGAGGGTAAGTGCCTGTACGTCTGGTTCGAGGCCGTCATCGGCTATCTTTCGGCCAGCGTCGAGTGGGCCAAAAATCAGGGTGCGCCGGAGGCCTGGAAAGAATGGTGGTACGATCCCCAGGCGCTGACCTACTACTTTATCGGCAAGGATAATATCCCCTTCCACACGGTCATCTGGCCGGCGGAATTGCTGGCAGTGGGCCAGCTCTACTGCGACGACTGCGAGACGAGCCTCAACCTGCCCTACGATGTTCCTGCCAATGAATACCTCAGCTTCAAGGGCAGCAAGTTCTCCAAGAGCCGCGGCGCCTTTGT
>CAYVLO010000268.1:0-5014 GCA_964452125.1 uncultured Anaerolineaceae bacterium
GCGTCAGGTGTCGGTCGGCGTTCACCAACAGGGCGTCGTCGTAAAAGGCCACATCGCGCGCGCCGCGTTGCCAACAACCTTGAATCTCGTCCACCACAGCCTGGGGCGGGCGCTGCACAAAGGTGGGCTGCAAGCGGTGGCTGGCGCAATAGGTGCAGCGCAAGGGGCAGCCCCACGAGGTGAGCACCGCCGCATAGGATCGAAAGGCCAGGTCATGGGCGGGCGCGGGCCAGGTGCAAGGGTCGGCATAGCGCTGCGGGTCCGACCGCGCGCCGGTGATCTGATCGGCCATTTCCAACACGGCGACCACCCCAGGGCCCTCCACAACCCGGTCGGCGCCCGAGTGGGCCCGGGCATGATCGGGACAAAGGCCGGCATACACACCGCCCAAGGCTACAGGCACAGCCCCAAAGCCGGCTCGCACCCGCCCAATGGCCTCGACGACGCCGGGATACCAATAGGTCATGCCCGAGGTCACCAGCACCAGATCGGGCGTCGGCAAGGCAGCCAGCGCAGCATCAAACAACTCCGCCGGCAGGCCATAGCGCCCAAATCGCCGGGGCACATGGGCCACCGGGGCAGGTTTGGGCAGGTCAACCTTGACGAACTTGCCCTGCCCATAGCCGCGGGGGGAGGGCGCGCCGGGATGAGGCGCCAGGCAGTCCACCAGATGGACGGCATAGCCGTTCTCGCGCAGCGCTGCGCCCAGCGTCAGCAGTCCCAGTGGCTCGATCCAGAGGTTATGCGCAGCGAAATCGACGATCCAGGGGTGGATCAGCAATACCCGGCCTTTGACTTCCATAAGGGCATTATACCGCCGGAGCAGCAGACCCACAAGCGGAGCCGGGGTCGGGAATTTTTGTGTCCAGAGAGGTTTCATGCTACAATCAGCGCTTATGGACCAGACACTACACAAACCTGCCGTCGCTGCGATCATCCTTGCCGCCGGAGGCTCGCGGCGCATGGGCCGTCCCAAACAGCTCTTACCGATGGGGGGCCAGCCGATGGTGCGACGCGTCGCCGAAATGACGTGCGCAGCCGGCCTGGATCAGGTCGTGGTCGTCGTCGGCGCTCACGCCGAGGCGATCGGCGAGACCCTGGCCGATCTCCCGCTCGAGATAGTCACCAACCAGGAATGGGCCGAGGGCATGAGCACCTCCCTCCGCGCCGGCCTGACCGCCCTGCGACCCGACATCCAGGCGGCGCTGATTATCCTGGCCGACCAGCCCACACTGACGGCCCAGCTTTTGCGCGATCTGGTCGCGCGCTATGCCGCCACCGGCGCGCCCGTCGTGGTACCCTATTTTGAGGGCCAGCGGGGAAACCCGGTGCTGTTCGATCGCGCCCTCTTTCCCCGGCTCATGGCCGTGGAGGGTGACCGCGGCGGCCGGGCCGTCCTGCAAGACTATGACGGCTGGCTGGAACAGGTCGATGTGACCAGCGCCGCCATTCTCGAAGACGTCGACACCCAAGAAGATTATGCCAAGTTTTCGGGGAGGCTGTCCCATGACCCACCCCACTGACTCCCGCGCCGTGCAGCGTGCTACCCTGCTGGCGGCCGTGCTGGCTTCGTTCCTGACCTCCTTTTTGGGTTCAGCGACCAACGTCGCCATGCCCTCCATTGGCCGCGAGTTTGCCATGGATGCCGTGCTGCTAAGCTGGATCCCGACCGCCTACCTGTTGGCAGCGTCGATTTTCTTGGTGCCCTTTGGCCGCCTGGCCGATATCCACGGGCGCAAGCGGGTGTTTATTTCGGGCATGGCGGTAGTCACCACCGGCGCGTTGGTGGCCGGCCTGTCGACCTCGGGAACCATGCTGCTGGTCGCCCGGATGATCCAGGGCATCGGCAGCGCCCTGATCTTTGGCACCAGCGTGGCCATCCTGACCTCCGTGTACCCTCCCGGGGAACGGGGACGGGTGCTGGGCCTGTCGGTGGCAGCCGTGTATGTGGGCCTGTCGCTGGGACCCACCATCGGCGGCGTGCTGACGCAAAACCTCGGCTGGCGGAGCATTTTTTTCGTCCTGGTGCCTGTGGGACTGGTGGCCTTGACCTTTGCCCTCACCCAACTCAAGGGCGAATGGGCCGAAGCCCGAGGCGAGCCCTTTGACCTGCGGGGCACGGTCCTCTATTCCCTGGCGCTGGTCGGCGTGATGGTGGGCGTTTCTCAACTGCCCACATGGGGTGGTGCTGGATTGATCGCCGCCGGATTGGCCGTGCTGGCCCTGTTCGGCGCGTGGGAGCTGCGCACGGCCTATCCAGTGCTCAACCTCCAGTTGTTCATCGGCAACCGGGTCTTTACCCTGTCCAACGTCGCCGCGCTGATCAGTTACAGCGCCACGGCCGCAGTGACCTATTTGCTCAGCCTATACCTCCAATACATCAAGGACCTGGACCCCCAGCAGGCCGGGCTCGTATTGATCGCCCAGCCTGTGGTGCAAGCCACTCTATCCCCCCTCACCGGCCGGCTCTCGGATCGGATCGAACCGCGGGTGGTGGCATCGGCAGGCATGGCCATCACCGCCATCGGCCTATCGCTGCTGATTTTTATCGGCCCCAGCACACCCTGGTGGATCGTTTCGCTGTGTCTGGCGTTCTTGGGCCTGGGCTTTGCCCTTTTTTCCTCGCCCAACATGAACGCCGTCATGGGTTCGGTAGATCGGCGGTACTATGGCGTGGCCTCGAGTACACTGGCCACCATGCGGCTGCTGGGCCAGATGTTCAGCATGGGCGCCGCTACGCTCCTCTTTGCCCTCTTTGTGGGCCGGGTCGAGATTACACCCCAGGTCTACCCGCAGTTCCTCGCTGCCGTCCGAACCGCTTTTGTCCTGTTTGCCGCCCTCTGCGCCCTGGGGATTCTGGCCTCCCTGGCCCGGGGCAAAGTGCGGCCCACCGAAAACTAGGAAAATGGATACCCATGCACACCACTCAACTCCATAAAGCTCTGGCCGCGTTGCGCCACCTGATCATCGACATGGACGGCGTCCTCTACCTGGGCAGCCAGGCGATCCCGGGCACGGCCGAGTTCCTGGACTTTTTGCGCCAACGGGGCATTGGCTTTATCCTGGCCACCAACAATGCCACGCGCACCCCCCAGCAGTTCGTCGACAAACTGGCCAGCATGGATGTCCGAGTGCAACCCCAAGAGATCCTGACCTCGTCGCTCGCCACAGCGGGCTATCTGGCCGGGATCGCGCCGGCGGGTACGCGGGTGTTTATGGTGGGCGAAAAAGGACTGCGCTCGGCCCTGGTCGATGCCGGTTTTGAACTGGTGGACGGCGATGCCGAGTATGTCGTGGTGGGCATGGACTTTCACGTGTGCTTTGACCGGCTGCGCGACGCAGCGCTGCGCATCCGGGCGGGGGCCAAATTCATCGGCACCAATCCCGACCGCACCTTTCCGTCAGAGATAGGCATTGTGCCGGGCTGTGGCTCGCTGCTGGCCCTTCTGGAGGCCGCCACCGACGTCAAACCGGTGATCATCGGCAAACCCGAGACGGCCATGGTCGAGCAAGCTCTGGCCAAGCTGGGCGCTGAAGCAGCCACCACCGGCATGTTGGGCGACCGCCTGGAAACCGACATCCTGGCAGGTCAACGGGCCGGTCTGCCCACGCTGTTGGTTCTCAGCGGAGTGACCAAGCGGGAGATGTGGGCCGAATCTGAGATCCAGCCCGATCTGGTGTTCGACGACATAGCCCACCTGCACCGGGTGTGGCAGGAGGCGCTGGATGGCTGAACGCCCTACGATCTACGACTTGAGCCACAGGGAACTGGCCACGACCCTGCACCGCTGGGGCCAACCTGCCTTTCGCACGGACCAGATCTGGCACTGGCTCTACCGCTCGCTGGTGGGCGACTGGGCGGACATGGGCAACGTGCCCGCGGCCTTGCGGGCGCGCCTGGCCGACGCGTTCGACCTGTTGCCGCTGACACCCATCACCGAACAGGTTTCGGCCAACGGCCAGACCCGCAAGGTGCTGTACCGCCTGGCCGATGGCCAAACGCTGGAGAGCGTGCTCATGCTCTACCAGGACCGCCGGACGGCCTGTATTTCGACCCAGGTGGGGTGCGCCATGGGTTGCACCTTTTGCGCCACCGGTCAGGGCGGTTTGGTGCGCCACTTGAGCGCAGGCGAGATTGTGGCCCAGGTGATCGCCTTGGCTCGCGAGATCCGGACGGCCGAGATCGAACAGGCCCAGGCCCAAGACCAGCGGGCCACCCTGGAAGCCCACCCGGTAAGCAACATCGTGCTGATGGGCATGGGCGAGCCGCTGGCCAATTGGCAGGCCACCTGGAAAGCGATCGAAACTCTGACCGACGATCGGGGTTATAACCTGGGAGCGCGGCAGATCACCCTGTCGACGGTGGGCCTGATCCCCGGCATTCGACGGCTGATCGAGGCGCAGATACCCATTAATCTGGCCATCTCGCTGCACGCGCCCAACGACAGCCTGCGCGACCAACTGGCGCCGGTGAACCGGCGCTATCCGCTGGCCGACCTGATGGCCGCCGTGCGCGAGTACGCCGAGAGCACCCACCGCCGGGTGACGATTGAATACGCCCTCATCGACGGTGTGAACGACGAACCGCGTCTGGCGCGGGAGCTGGCAACATTGCTGAACGGCCTGTTATGCCACGTAAACCTCATCCCGCTCAACCCGACGCCCGATTCACGGCTACAACCCAGCCCTCGCGATCGGGTGGACGCCTTCCGCGACGAGTTGGAAGCGGCGGGCATCCCGGTCACCGTCCGGCTGCGACGGGGCATCGACATCGAGGCCGGCTGCGGTCAACTTAGGCAACGAAACGGGTAGGGGCGCGGCGGAACGGCTAATGCGCATCTAGTTAAGGAGCAACAACAGGAAAGTAGGGTCCGTCGACCTCCGTCATGCCCGCGCAAGCGGGCATCCAAAGTGATGGACCCCCGCTTTCGCGGGGGTGACGTAATGGGCGCAGGTCCCGGCAGGGCGACCGCATTTGGATCAACGGGGTTTGGTAAGGTGAATTAGCTGAGCA
>CAYVLO010000269.1:0-5013 GCA_964452125.1 uncultured Anaerolineaceae bacterium
GGTCAGCTCCTGGATCGTCCAATCGGGCCCGAATTGAACCCGCACGACGTCGGTCTCGTAGAGCAGGCCGTCGCCGGTGAGGGTCAGGCTCGATTCCCGGCCGCCCTCACGCCGCCAAAGGATGCTGCCCTGGATGTGGAAAGCGTTGTCCTGCCCTCGTTGGAAATCCTCGCGCCGCAGGAACAGCCGCGGTTTGTCCTGGTAGGGCTTGCCCTGGTGGACGCAAAAGGTCGCGCAGTTTCCACACTCGTTGCAGAAATCAGCCACGTGGACGATCTGGCGCCCCTGGAGGATCTCGAAACTCTCGTTGCCGTCGGCCACCAGGCGGCCGTCGCGCACGATGAGGCGGGGCAGGTCGATGTGCTGCGGCGACACCTCATAGACGACGTTGGCCCGGTTGGGGCAGACCTCCACGCATTTGTCGCAATAGGTGGAACACTGCAAGCAGCGGGCTGCTTCGCGCCGGGCTGCCTCTGTGGTCAGCGTCTGTTGCACCAGATCAAAGCCGGATCGCTGGTCCACGGGAAGTAGGTTGGGCTTTTCCTGGTCCGAGGTCTGGGCGCGGGCCTCCTTGCTGTCCAGGATGTCCTCGGGGGTCATCTGGGGGAGCTGGACGGGAAGGGGCTCAAAGGGGACCTCCAGGGCGCGGCAGATCGCCTCGGCGGCGCGGCGCCCATCGGCGCAGGCCTCGATGATAGTGGCCGGGCCGCGGGTGGCGTCGCCCCCGGCATAGATCGGCGCATCGGCCGCCCGGCCCGAGGCCGGGTCGACCTGGATGGCGCCGTTGGGCCGCCGGGTCAGGGTGCTCTGTTCCAACCAGGTCAGATCGGGGCGCTGGCCGATGGCGACCAGGATCGAGTCGGCCTCGATCTGGAACTCGCTGCCCTCCACAGGGACGGGCCGGCGGCGCCCATCGGCGTCGGGCTCGTCCAGGCGGTTGCGGACGCATTCGAGGGCGGCCACTCGCCCGTCGTCCAGCAGGATGCGCGCGGGGCTGACCCGTTCCATCAGGGTGTTGCCCTCGGCCAGGAAAGCATCCACTTCTTCCTCTTCGGCGGGCATCTCGGCGCGAGTGCGGCGGTAGACCAGGGTCACCGGCAGGCCGGTCAGCCGCTGGGCGGTTCGGGCGGCGTCCATGGCCGTGTTGCCACCGCCGATGACCAGGACCCTCTCGCCCAGGTCGGGCGCACCGCCCCGGGCCACTTTTTCCAGCAGGTCGAGGGCAGGCCGGACGCCCTGGCCCTCCTCCCCGTCGATGCCCAGGCGGGCGTCCAGAGGAAAGCCGCAGGCCACGAAAACGGCGTCAAATCCGTCGTCCAGGAGCGTCGCCGGCGACGCGGCGACGGGGTGAGAGAGCTTGAGTTCGACCCCCAGCGACAGGATGCGCTCGATGTCGGCCTGGACCACCTCGCGGGGCAGGCGGAAGGTGGGCGCCAGGGCCAACATCCCGCCGGGGGTGGCGCGGGCTTCAAAGAGGGTGATGCGGACGCCGCTCAGCGCCAGGTAATAGGCCGCCGCCAACCCCGAAGGACCGCTGCCGATGATGGCCACCCGGCGGTTGCCCAAAGGACGGGGCGGGAGGGTAACGCGGCCCCGTTCGGCGGCAAAGCGCTTTAGATTGCGTATGGCCACCGGCTCGTCATAGTTGTTGCGGGTGCAACGGGTCTGGCACAGATGGGTGCACACGTAACCGGTCACGCCGGGCAGGGGATTGCGGCTGAGGATCACGCCAAGGGCCAGGCTGTCCTCCCCCAGGGCGAGGTAGCGGGCGTACTCGGGCACGTCCTGGCAGACGGCGCAGGCGTGGCGACAGGGGGCCGTGATGCAGTCAAAGGCGCCCAGGGCTGTTTCGACTTTGGGCAAGCCAAAGGGATGGTAGGCTTTTTTATAGCGCGGGTTCTCCAGAGCCTCGGCAGCGGCTCGTTCCAGGGCCGTCAGACGGTCACGGCTCAGTTCGTCCAGCGTGGCGGCTCCCCGCGCCTGCATCTCCGCTTCCAATGTGTGCAGGTAGTGGGTCAGGCGGGAGTAGCCGCCCGGCTTGAGCAGATCGGTGGCCACCGTCACGGGGCGGGCGCCACAGGCCAGGATGGTCGCAAGGTTGACTGCGTCGGCTCCGGCCGAATAGGATACCCGCAGGTCGCCGTCGAATTCCCGGGCCAGTTTGTGGAACAAATTCATGGTGATGGGGTACAGCGCCCGACCCGACATGTACATCTCGTCGCCGGGCAGATGGCCCTTGTGGTTGGCCATCGCCAGGGTGTTGCTCAGTTTGACGGCAAAGGTCCGCCCCCGAGACCGGGCCGCGGCCTGGAGCGACCGGATCAGCGCCACAGCGCGGTCGTATTGCAGGTCGTGGGCGAACACAGAATCGGGGATGTCGATCTCGCGGTAGCCCAGGTGATCGTGGAGGATGCGTAGGACCGCGTCCTGGCCCAGCAATGTGGGGTTGAGTTTGACAGTGGTGTGCAAGCCCCGCTCCTCCAGCAAAAAGCGGGCGATGGCTTCGATCTCGTCGGGTGGGCACCCGTGCATGGTCGACAGGGTGACGTTGTCGGTCACCTGGGCCGGGATTTCGATGTCGGCAAATTGGGGGAATCGGCTTCGAAGTTGGGCCTGGATCTCGTCGATCTCGGCCGAGGCGTCGGCCAGACGATCCATGAACCGGATCATGGGCGGCTGGCGTATGCCCTCCAGGCTGTAGCCGACACTCATGTTGAAAATAGTGCCCAGAGACAGGTGCTCGAGGCCCAGCACGCGGCGCAGGATATGGATCAACACCCAGGCGTGGATGTACTCGCGGGCCGATTCCTCCAGGGTAAGTTCTTGGGACCATTCGACGTTATAGCCCTCATCGGCGGCGTCGATGCAGGGGCGCGGGATCTCGAGCCGGTCCATGATCTGCACGGTTTTGAGTTCGATAAAGCGGCCGCCCGACAGCCAGGCACAGACAATGTTCTGAGCCAGTTGGGTGTGGGGGCCGGCCGCCGGGCCGATGGGCGTGGCCAAGGGATGCCCATAAAGTTCGTCGAGGGCAAAGGGAGCATCGGCCGTGGGCCGGTAGAATAGAGAACGGGGGATACCCAAGATCGAATCGCGTTCCTGGAGTTCGGTCAGCATCCAGGTCAGGAGGGCGTCGAATGGCTGCACTCGCAAGGTGTCAGACATGGTGGTCGTCCTTTCGGCTGGAACCTGCGCCTATCGCGGTCTCTGGGTTCATTATAGTGCCAAGTCCGAGGGATGTCAACACAGCACTTGCCAATTTGGGACTCTTGCGCTACAATCTAGGTACATGTTGGCGGGGTGGTGCTCCAAGCAGAGGGCCAGCAGAAAGAAACCGATGAACGGCAGCCGCGTATTGTTAGTTGAGAGCGATGTGGATCTGGCGCGAGCGATCCTGGACGCCCTGGGCGACGAGGGGTTGGTGGCTTTGTGGGCTGAATCGGGGAAAGAAGGGCTGCAACTGGCGCGCACCTACGATCCGCGCCTGATCGCGCTGGAAGCTCAACTTCCCGACCAGGATGGTTGCGAGATCTGTCGCCAGCTCCGGCGGGAGGGGTTCCCGATGCCCATCCTGTTGCTGGCTGCCCGCGGCAGCGAATGGGACCGGGTGCTGTCCGCTGAAACGGGCGCCGACGATTGGGTGGCCAAGCCCTTTGACCCCAGGAATCTGGTGTCGCGTATCCGGGCGTTGGTGCGCAGATTCGCCGGAGATCTGGCGCTCTTGCCTCACGAGAGGTGCGTGCTGTTTGGCGACGTGGAAGTCGACTTGGCCTTGATGCAGGTATTTCGCCAGGGTCAGACCGTCGATCTGACACCGACGGGGTTTCGCCTGCTGTGTCTGCTGGTGAGCCATCCCGACCGAGAGTTCGCCGAGGATGAGCTGATCCGAGCGGTGTGGGGGTACGACAGCGACCTGGGAGGAGGACGGGTCCTCGATGCCCGGATGCGCCGTCTCCAGGAGAGGCTCGAGGCCGAGCCGCGGAAGCCGCGCTGTTTGGTGGCGACGGCGGATGGGGGATACAAGTTCGAGCGGCCCTGAAAGAATGAGCCGTTCCACATGGATTGGATGGGTTGAGGAATAGGAGGTTCGCATGGAAAAGAATACCAAGGTGCTTTTGATAGTAGGGGCGTTGCTCGCCTTTGTTCTTGTGGCCTGCGGCGCCATGTTGGTGGGCGGAGTTGCGGCTTATGGCGTGTACCGGTGGTTCGACGTGCAGCACGACACGTCGGCCGTGATCGGGCCCGAGGAATGGGCCGAACCACCGATCCCCCGGGCGACGCCAGCCCCGGAATACCGAAGCGTGGTGTTTGGAGCGCTGTTGGTCGAGGTGGTGCCCGGAAGTGCTGCCGAAAGGGCGGGTCTGCAGCCCGGCGACCTGATTGTGGCGGTGGACAGACGGGCGATGGACGAGGGTAGCAATCTGGCCGACCTGATCGGCGGCTACCAACCCGGAGATCGGGTGACGCTGGAAATATGGCGGCCCGGCGAGTACCCCAGCGATGTCCAGGTGACGTTGGACGAGAATCCCGATCGGGCCGGCGCGGCGCGGTTGGGTGTGACCTATAGGCCCTGGCAGGGGCCGGCTGATTGGCCCTGGCCTGGGGCCATGCAGGAGTTCGAACCCGAGGAATGGCTCGATCCTCAGCGGACGCCCATGCCGGGTTGGCGAGGCACCCGGGGCCTGGTTGTGGTGGAATTGGTTGAGGGCGGTCCTGCCGAACAGGCCGGAGTCCAGGTGGGCGATATCCTGACTCGATTGGATGGGCAGGAGGTTGAGACGAGAGAGGATGTGGTCGATCTGCTCACCCAATACGAACCAGGCGACAAGGTCGTGCTGACCCTGTATCGGCACCGCAATCGCCAAAGCCGTGAGGTAACGGTGACCCTGGGCGAGCACCCCGATACGCCGGGCATGGCCTATCTGGGTGTATCCCTTGGGAATACCATGTTCGATTTTGAGCAACCCGGACCGCGTGGGATTCAGGAACCCCAGAGCTTCAGGCCTCAGGTTG
>CAYVLO010000270.1:0-5000 GCA_964452125.1 uncultured Anaerolineaceae bacterium
CGCCTGGTGGATCGGGTGGTCATCTCTTCCTTTCAACCCTTTATCATCAACCGTGTGCGAAAGCTCAACCCTCGCGTGTCCACCGGCCTGCTCTACTCGCCCGACATGAACCTGATCCTGCGCAAAGGCTGGCTCCGGCGTGTGGTGCGCCCCTGGGCCATGCACCCCCAGCACGATATGGTCGACGAAGCCTATATGGCCTGGGCCCGTCGGCAGGGGTATCGCGTGCACACCTGGACCGCCGACGAACCGGAGGAACTGCGGCGGTTGGTACGATGCGGGGTGGATATCGTGATCACCAACCGTCCCGATCTGTTCGGGCAGGTGCTGCGGGGGGAGTAGGATGCCTGCAAAGCCGGTAGACGTCCAGGTGGATGATCTCGTACGCCTGCGCAAACCCCACCCCTGCGGCAGCTACGAGTGGCGCGTGGTGCGGGTGGGCGCCGATATTGGCCTCAAGTGCCAGTTTTGCGGGCGGCGCGTTCTTTTGGACCGCCGCACGTTTGAGAAGCGGGTCAAGACGGTGATTCACCGCTCTGAGGGCGAAGCCGAGACATAAACCTTTGGGCCTTGGCGCCCAAGGGCCTGTCCATCGATCTTGATCTCGATCCCGTCCCGGGTAGCGGCCTGCTGCCCGAGGCGGGTTTTTTATTTGGCCAGATGGGATAGGGCCAGCCGAACCCGCTCTTCCAGGGCAAGGGGTTCCTGGGGCAATGACCGGAGGGCTTCTTGCGCTTCGGCCACGCTATAGCCCAGGGTCGTCAGCGCGGCAATCAGGTCGGCATCCCCTTCGGTCAAGGCCGGCTGCCGTTCGGAAGGCAGCAGGTGGGCCTCCACTTTGTCTTTCAGATCAAAGACCAGTTTCTTGGCCGTTTTGGGGCCGATGCCGGGCACGCGCGATAGCACGGCGACATCCTCCTGGGAGATGGCGGCCTCCAGTTGTTCGGGCGTTAGCGACGACAGGAGGGCCAAGGCGGCCTTGGGGCCGATGCCCGACACCCCCAGCAGCAGGCGAAACAGGGCCAGTTCCTCTTCGGTGGGGCAGCCGTACAGGCTCAGTTCGCTTTCTCGAACGTGCAGGTGGGTGTGCAGGGTCAGTTCCTGGCCCGGCCCGTCCAGGCGGGTCAGGAGCGATGCCGGGACAAAGACCTGAAAGCCGACGCCTTGGACGTCGACCACGACAAAGTCCTTTCCCAAGAACGAGAGAACGCCCCGCAGTTTGGCAATCATCCGTCACCCGGCATCCGCTATGAGTTGGGCCATGCGCGCCGAATGGATGTGGCAAATGGCCACGGCTACAGCGTCGGCGGCGTCGTCCGGCCGGGGGACCTCGGGCAAATCCAACAGCATGCGGACCATCTCCTGGACCTGCTGTTTGTCTGCGCTGCCATAGCCGGCGATGGCCTGCTTGATTTCCATCGGTTTGTACTCAAAGATGGGCAGCCCCGCATCGGCCAGGGCAAGGAGCGTGACGCCCCTTGCCTGGCCCACCGATAGCGCTGTGCGTACATTTCGGCCAAAGAACAATTCCTCAACCGCGGCCGTGGAGGGTCGAGTTTGTTCGATGAGGCTTGCCAGGCCCTGGTAGATGGCCTGTAAGCGCAGGGGCAAGGGCTGGCCTGCTGGCGTGGTGATCACCCCGCAATCCTCCAGGGCCAGTCCTTCCTCGGTTTCTCGCACCAACCCATAGCCGGTGATGGCCGTGCCTGGGTCGATTCCCAGAACCAGCACTAGGCTTGTTCCTCGAATCGTTCCATGATCTCGTCGCTGATATCCAGGTTGGAAAAGACCTGTTGCACATCGTCCAGGTCCTCCAGCGCCGAGATCAAGTTCATGTTTTGGAAGGTCTCTTTTTCACTCAGGGCGATGGTGGTCTTGGGGACCATGGTGATCTCGGCCGATTGCACTGCCAACCTGTGGGCTTCAAGGCCCTCCCGTACGGCCTGGAAATCGCTGGATTCGGCAAAGATCTCGATCAGATCGCTGCCAAAGGTGATGTCGTCTGCCCCCGATTCGACGGCGATGTCAAAGGCCTGGTCGGGATCCAGATTGTCGGGCAAGGCGGTAAAGTAGGCCTTGGGCTCGAATTGCCAGGCCACGCAGCCCGACTCACCCAGGCTACCGCCCAGCTTGTTGAACTGGCGCCGCACGTCCGAGACCGCCCGGTTGCGGTTATCGGTGACCACCTGGACGAGGAGGGCCACGCCGTGGGGCCCGTAGCCCTCGTAGGTGATTTCTTCCAGGTCCGCGCCCTTTTCAAGGCCTGCCCCGCGGCGGATGGCACGCTCGATGTTCTCTTTGGGCATATTGGCGCCTTTTGCCTTATCGATCACCAGGCGCAGCCGAAAGTTCATTTCGGGATCGGCGCCCTCTCGGGCGGCGAGGGCGATCTCTTTGGCGATTTTGGTAAAGATCTGTCCCCTCTTGGCATCGGCTGCACCCTTTTTCCGCTTGATTGTAGACCATTTATTGTGACCGCTCAACTGGACCTCCTACAGCAAACGCTGTTTCATTCAAGATAGATTTGGTTCTGGCGTTTTTCGTCTTCCAAATCGCGACGTCGCCAGAACGTCCTCGGTTGGGGTGGTTACTATTCTTCTTCTCGCTCTGTTTCGATCGTGTCTTGGAGCGCTTGGTTTCCCTCTTTTATGGCTGAACTGATTTCTGCCTCCACGCGCTCTGTGGGTTCGATCTCACTCTCTGTCTCGCTTGTCCCGATCTCGATAGCTGGAGGTTCCGGTTCCACGGTCTTGAACTTCCAAAGGATCCATAACAGCCACAGCAGCAAAGCGATGCCCGCCGCTGCCAGCATCAGCCCTGATAATAGCACAAACCCTCTGATCATGGCATGCCTCCTTCTTCAAGCATGGTTTCCCTACCTCGGTTCGACGCCGGGCAAGCGTTCATCGATTTCGTCCCAGTCAATGCCCCGATCGACCCATACTTCTCGTCCGCGGCCTCCCCCTTCGTCGGGGCCCACGACGCCCTTTTCCTCCAACTGATCCATCAGCCGGGCCGCCCGGGGAAAGCCGATGCGCATCTGCCGCTGGATAAAAGAGGTCGAGACACGGTCCCGGCCCCGGAGCAGGCCGATAGCCTGATCCAACAGAGAATCGGGCGGCTCGTCCATGTCCATATCGCTCCAGGGAGCCGCCTCGGGTTCTGGATCCGACTCGGCGCGTTGGTTGCGCCAGAAGGAGGTCAGCCGTTCGATCTCGCGATCCGACACAAAGCAACCCTGAAGGCGAATCGCCCCGGCCTGCGACGGCACCATAAAGAGCATATCGCCGCGGCCCAGGAGATTCTCGGCGCCGGGCTGGTCGAGAATCACCCGCGAATCGATCAGGCTGGTCACTGCAAAGCTGATGCGCGCCGGAAAATTGGCTTTGATCAACCCCGTCACCACGTCCACGCTGGGCCGCTGGGTGGCAATTACCAGATGAATGCCGGTGGCGCGCCCCATTTGGGCCAGACGGCAGATGTGGCGCTCGACTTCGTCGGGGGCCATCATCATCATATCGGCCAACTCGTCGATAAAGACCACCAGGTTGGGCAGGGTCTCTCCGTCCTTGCGCCGGCTCATTTTGTGGTTGTATTCGTCCAGGTTGCGCGCTCCCACCTGATGGAACATCTGGTATCGTTCATCCATCTGGCGGGTGATCCAGGACAGAGCGGTGACCACATGGTCTACCTCGACCACCACGGGTGCCAACAGGTGAGGAATGCCGTTGTAGCCCACCAGTTCCACCATCTTGGGGTCGATCATCAGCAACCGGAGGTCTTCGGGCGTGTTGTTGAGCAGCAAGCTACACACGATGGTGTTGATGCACACGCTCTTGCCCGAGCCCGTGGACCCGGCGATGAGCAGATGGGGCATCAGCTTGAGGTCAACGGCCACTGGTTGGCCCGATACATCTTCGCCCAGGGCAATAGCCAGCGGCGATTCGATCCCCTGGAACGCCTCCGATTCCAGCACGCTGCTGAGAGACACCAGGGAAATTTGTTCGTTGGGAACCTCCAGACCCACCACCGACTGCCCGGGCACGGGCGCCTCGATACGGATGGGCGCCGCTGCCAGGGCCAGGGCCAAATCGTTGGAAAGGCCCGAGATCTTGGCTACCCGAACCCGCTGGCGCTGGACTTGGCCGTTCGATCCCTTCCTTTCAATGTAGCCCGGATCCAGGCCAAACTGGGTGACGGTGGGGCCCTGATTGACCATCACCACTTTGGCTGGCACCCCAAAGCTCTCGAGCGTGTCTTCGATGATCTGAGTCTTGCGCCGGACGTCGGTATCGCCGTACGTTTTTGGCGAGGCCGGGTCGAGCAGGTCCAGAGGCGGCAAGTTGCCGGCTCTCTGTTGCACGGCGTCTTTGGTCCGGCGGGGTTTCCGAGCGCTCTTTTTCTTCTTGGGGCGTTGGGCCGGCTCGGATTCCTCTTCCCACCAAGGTATCTCCTCCGTCTCGGGGAGCACGGCTGTGCCTTTGGTCGAAGCGGTCCATCGGCCCCAAAGGGCTGCCAGGGCGCGGCCCTGGATCTGTAGCCAGCCTGTGAGGTCCTTGGGCGAAAGGGAGAGGAGCAGGAACAGCGCGCCCAGGAAAACGATCAACAATACCAGCGAGCCCACGAGGGCGCCCAGGGCTTCTACCTGCAAAAGGGCAAACGCCCAGCCGATATAGCCGCCGCCCTGCCCCTGGTGGGCAGAAATCCAGGCTTCTTCGGAGCCCAGGCGCAACACCAGCGGGGCATGGCTGGCAGTCAGCAGGGAAACCAGCAGCAATTCGATCCCCACCACGTGCTGTGGGTGCAGGGGCACACGCCGGCGGAAATCGTCCCAAATCAGCCATAGACCCAAGACTGCCACAGCCAATATCACCGGATAGGCCCACCAGCCAAGCAGCCGAAGCCATGCCGTGGCCCACCAATCCAAAAGGGCGCCCGACGAGAGGTTGGAAAGGCCCAATAGGGTGAGCGCTGACAGGATGATCAGCGCCACCCCTGTG
>CAYVLO010000271.1:0-2549 GCA_964452125.1 uncultured Anaerolineaceae bacterium
CCAGTTGGCCCAGCTCGACCAGCGACTCCTCCAGGTCCCAGCTCCCCCTCTGGTCCTTGAGCTGGACCCCGACCAACAACGCCCGTTCGGCGGGCCGTTCCGTTTCCAATCCTTCTCGCGTAATGATTCACCTCACTGCATAAATCGGACCAGGCGCTCCATGGCCTCTCGGACTCGACCGGTATCCTGCCCCAGCGAAAAGCGGATAAAGCCCTCGCCGTGGTCGCCAAAGGCGGTGCCGGGGGCAATGCTGATGCCCGCCTCTTCCAGCAAGCGGGTGGCAAACGACTCGGAGGTCTCGCTGGCAGGGATGCGGGACCAGACATACAGGCCCGCTTTGGCCGGCAGCGCCTCCAGGCCCACCTGCTGCAGGGCCGCCATGATCAGGTTGCGGCGCTCCAGGTAGATCTGGTTGCGCTCTTCCAACCAGCTCTGGTCGCCAGTGAGAGCCACGACGGCGGCATCCTGGATGGGCAGAAAGCTGCCCGAATCGATCTGGGTCTTGGTGCGGGCCAGGGCCTCGACGGCGGCGGTCGCCCCCACGGCCATCCCCACACGCCAACCGGCCATGTTGTAGGTCTTGCTCAGCGAGTTGAACTCCAGGGCCACCTCCATGGCGCCCGGCGCCTCCAAGATGCTGGGCGGCCGGTAGCCGTCAAAGGTTACGTCGCAGTAGGGGTTGTCGTGGCAGATCAAGATGTCGTACTTTTGGGCAAAGGCCACCACGCGGTCGAAAAACTCGAGGGTCGCCACCGCCCCCGTGGGGTTGTTGGGATAGTTGAGCCATAGCAGCCGCGCCGCGCGCGCCACGTCCTCGGGGATCGCCTCCAGGTCGGGGAACATGTCGTTTTCGGGCAGGAGGGGCATGGTCACCGGCTTGCCGCCCGCCAGCAGCGCGCCCATCGAATAGGTGGGATAGCCCGGGTCGGGCACCAAGACCCGATCTCCGGGATCGACAAAGGCCAGGGCCGCGTTGGCAATCCCCTCTTTCGATCCGATGAGGGGACAGACCTGCTTTTGCGGGTCCAGCTCGACGCCAAAGCGCTGCTGGTAGTAGGTGGCCATCGCCTGGCGCAGGGCCGGGGTGCCATAGTAGCCGCCATAGCCGTGATTGGAGGGCTTTTGTGCCGAATGATACAGGGCCTCGATGATGAAATCGGGCGGCGGCAGGTCGGGGCTGCCGATATCCAGGCGGATGACGTCGTGACCCTCGGCGATCAGGGTCTGAATGCGGCGCCCCAATTTGGCGAATACATAAGGTGGCAAGTCGGCCACACGGTCTGCGATCTTCATGTCGTGAATGTGCTCCTTTTATTGTAAAAAATGTGCGGTATGTTTGAATACAGTCAAACTGCCTTCCGCTCGCGCGGGATCGCCAGATCCCGCGCTCCTTTGCGGCAGACGGCAGAGGGCCGCCGCCCTCAGGCTTCCCCCACGGGCAGGCTCTGGGGCTCGGCCGCAAGCTCTCCCTGGAAATCGCCCCAGGCCGTGCGCGTCGGAAGCACCACGTGAAAATGGCTGCCCGGGCAGGTTTCCAGGTCAAAGCCCGAGCTTTCGACCCAGATCCGCCCACCGTGAGCTTCTACAATCCCCTTGGCGATGGTCAGTCCCAGGCCAGGGCCGGCCCCCAGGAACTTGGTCTTGCTGCTGGAATGGAAATCGGGGCTTTCGATGCGATAGAACTTGTCAAAGATCCGCTCCTGCTCCTCCAGATCGATGCCCACGCCGGTATCGGCGATCACCACTTCGACATAGACGGTGTCGTCCCTGCCCTGCCACTCTCGGGCAGCAATTTCGATGCGGCCTCCATCGGGAGTGTATTTGACGGCGTTGCCAATGATGTTGCCAAACACCTGATGAAGGCGAAGGGCGTCGGCCTCGATAAAGGGTAAATGGTCGAAATTGCTCAGGCTGAGGGTCTGGTTGCGCTCGGCGGCGGATTCTTGCCAATCGCGGCAGGCCAGCTCGACGATGCCGTACACAGAGCTGGGTTGAAAGTTGAGCGACAGCACTTCGGTGTCGATCAACGACACGTCGATAATGTCCTCGATGATCGTCTTCAGTCGGTTGGTGCCTTTGACGATGCCGTTGGCCAATCGATCCAACGCATCGGCAGGCAGGTCCTGCACGCGCTCCTCAACCAGCATCTCGGCATAGCCCTGGATCAGGGTCAGGGGTGTTTTCAACTCGTGGGCGGCAATGGCAATAAAGTCCGACTTTTTTTTGTTGAGGATGGCCAGGTCGCGGTTCAGGCGGCCCAGCTCCTCAGTGCGCTCTTGCACCCGTCGCTCGAGCTGCTGATTGAACTGGACCACCTCTTCGTACAACTGGGTGTTGCGCAAGGCCACCGCCGCCTGATCGGCCACGGCTTGCACCATGTCGATGACGGCCGTCTCAAAGGCGCGGTCCTGCCCCACCCGGTCGACAGTGATGACGCCCAAGGGGCGATCCTCCCCGGCCAGGGGCACCGCCAAGAGCGTTCGCCGGGCAAAAAAGCGGATCAGGTATTCCTCTTCCTCGTCCAGCCTGCTGGTCATCTGCATTTTGCC
>CAYVLO010000271.1:2559-4994 GCA_964452125.1 uncultured Anaerolineaceae bacterium
CCCGACGTAAAGGCGCGGGCGATGGCCGACCCATCCTCCTCCAGCACCAGGTAGGCGCCGCCAAGATCCTGGGCCTCAATGCCATGGGTCACAGCCACTGACAACTCCAAGCCGCTTTGATCCACCAGCCACACGGCGCAGCGGTCGATCTGGGGGAGGGAACCCAGGTTTTCGACGACAGCCATCAGAATCTGCTTGAGATCCAACGTCGAACTGATGGCCCTCGAGATGTTGTAGAGGATGCGCAATCGCGACAGGGCCCGGTCTGCCTCTTCGGTGGCCGACGACAGGCGCCGTGTCATGAACTCGGCGTCGACCAGCCGCTCCGACAGCAGCTTGCGGCTGGCCCCCGTAAAATTCCGCCCCAGCAACGCCAGGGAGCGGTCAAAGAAAGGTTCCAGAAAGGTGATCCAGCTCAGCGCCACGTCGGGCGCATGCTCCTCGGCCAGACGCTGCCAGATCAGTTCTTTGAGCAGGAAAAAGATATAGAGGGTCTCTTCCAGGAGGAACTCTTGGCCCACTCGGGTCACCGCAATGCGCTCGATGACATCGGCCAACTGCGCCTCGTTTTCCGATTCGATGCCCTGCACCAAGGCAAAGTAAAAATCGATAAAGAACTGGCGTTCCAGCTCGCGGGTGGTCAGTTGCCGATCGCGCTCCCCACCCCGCGACCGGACCAGTTTGATCCAGGCGGGCACAATATGCTTTTCGTTCTCACGCAACCAACGGGCAATACTCATTCTCACGAGAACGCACCCCTCGTCTCCAACGGTCTAGCCGACCTCTTCCCGCCTGGGAGACCCCAACAGGCGCTCCACGCTATCGATCAGCTCTTTGGGCCCAAAGGGTTTGGTGATATAGTCGTCGACGCCGGCAATGTGCAGGCCGAGCACGCGATCGATCCCCTGGGCCTTGGCCGTAATCACGATAACCGGGCAGGTTTTCATGGCCTCGTTGACCCTGATCTGGCGAAAGACCTCCCAACCATCCAAGTCGGGCATCATGAGATCCAAAAGGACGAGGTCGGGCGGGTCGTGGGCAATGACCTCCAACCCCTCTTTGCCCCCCAGGGCGCCCTCCACCAGGTAGCCTCGCCGGCCGAGGATCAGTTTCACCAATTCGATCATCTCGGGATGATCTTCGATGCACAAGATCCGTTTCTTGGTCAACTCTCCTCCTCGTCTGTGTGGAACTGGGCATAGCAGCGCGGGCTTTCTTCGCCACGGAGCACCCGCAGCGCCCCCAGCGCCAGGGCGCCCATCTCGTCCTCGCCCGGGTAGAGCATCACCGGGGCGATCCAGGCCACCCGCTCGCGCACCCAGTCGACCACCCGCTGGGAATGGGCCAGACTGCCGGTGAGGACGATGGCATCGACATCGCCCATCAGCACCGTGGCCATCGCCCCGATCTCTTTGGCAATCTGATAGGCCATGGCCTGGTACACGAGCCGGGCATAGGCGTCGCCGGCGTCGATGCGCCGTTCGACCTCCACGGCGCTGTTGGTGCCCAGGTGGGCAACCAGGCCGCCGCGCCCCGCCAGCTTTTTGAACATCTGGTCGTAGGTCAGCTCGAGCCCTTCGTAGGGCGCCACGCCAAAACACATGCGCACCACGTCGCCCACGGGCAATCCCCCCGACCGCTCGGGAGCAAAGGGGCCGGTGCCGTCGAGGGCCTGGTTCACGTCGACCATCCGGCCCCGGCGGTGAGCGGTCACCGAGATGCCTCCGCCCAGGTGGACCATCACCAGGTTGAGTTCGGAATAGGGTCGCCCCAAATCGCCGGCGGCGCGCCGAGCCACCGCCTTCAGGTTGAGGGCGTGGGAAAGGCTCTTGCGCTCGATTTCGGGCAGGCCCGAAATGCGGGCCACGTCGTCGAATTCGTCGACACAGACCGGATCGACGATGTAGGCCGGCGCCCCAATCTGGGCCGCAATCTCGTAGGCCAACAGGCCGCCCAGGTTGGAGGCGTGCTCCCGTTCTTTGTTGCGCCGGCTCAGCTCGCGGACCATGCACTCATCGACCAGATAGGTGCCGCTGGGGATGGGACCCAGCAGCCCGCCGCGCCCCACGACGGCGGCCAAGGACGAGAGGGCGATCCCGCGCTCCTGGAGCAAGGCCCGCACGGCCTCCCGACGAAAGGAGCGCTGGTCGAGGATGTGGCCAAACTGGGCGATCTCCTGGCTGCTGTGCCGCAGGCTCTCTACGAATAAAGGCTGCTCGTCTTCATAGACGGCAACCTTGGTAGATGTAGAACCAGGGTTAATGACCAACAAGCGATGCATCGATTTCCTCTTCCCGAGCCCATGGTCAGGGCGATTTAGCTTGGCAAGCACTAGTTTACCATAGGATCAGGGGGTTGGCAACTCGAACCGGGTGAATCATCAGGGCAAACGCATTTGGACTAACGGAGATTCACCAGGTGGGCCTGGCGATCAT
>CAYVLO010000272.1:0-4984 GCA_964452125.1 uncultured Anaerolineaceae bacterium
GGGCCCGTTGCCGGTCATAATCGGCTTTGTCAAAGTCGCCCTCTACGTACAATTGGCGCAACCGCTTGATCTTGCCTTCGATGGCCCGCCGCCGGTCGGCCCGTTCCCGGCGCGTTTCCGGATCGCCTGCCAGCTCTGAAAGCCGCTCGCGCCAGTCTTCGGGCAAGGTGAGGCGCCTGATCAGGCCATCCACCTGGGCGTCGATGGCATCCTGGCGCACCGATTGCCCCTTGGCGGTGCACTCTTTGTCATTGGCCGCCGCCGGGCAGCGATAGTAGGTATAGGCCTCGCCGCGCTTGGAGGGCATACGCCCCATGTGCATCTTGCCGCCACAGTGGGCGCACGTGGCCAAACCATGCAAAAGGTAGACGTTCTTGGCATGGCGCCCGCCCCACCCAGGCCGCGAGCGGGTCAAGCGGGTCTGCTGCACCTGGTCCCACAGTTCTTGGCTGATAAGGGCCTCGTGCTGGCCTGGGTAGAGATCGTCGCCGCGACGGACCAGGCCCAAGTAAAAGGGATTGGTGAGAATGTTCCGAACGGCGCTATGGGTCCAGTGTAAGGTGGGTTCTTTTTCCTTCCAGCTTCGGCCATAGGTGGGATAGCCGCGCGCGTTCAGCAGGTCGGCAATGGCCTGGTAGGTGTGCTGGCCATCGGCATAGGCCTCAAAAGCCAGGACCACGCCCGGCGCGGTCTCTGGATCGGGTCGGTCGATCCCGTCCGGGCCGCGCCGGTAGCCATAGCTCACGAGCGAGGCGTTGGACTTGCCCGCCCTGACGCGGCCCCGCTTGCCCTTCTTGACCTCTAGCGACAGGTTGTCAGAGTAGTACTGATTCAGCGCGCCCAGGTGGGCCATAAACAGCTTGCCCGAGGGCGTGGAATAGTCGATCTGTTCCACCACCGATACATAGTTCACGCCCCAGCCGTCCAACCGTTTCAGCCCCTGGAGCTGATCTAGCAGCTTGCGAAAAGCGCGATCCAGCTTGTGGGTCACCAGCACGTCAAAGGCGCCCCGCTCGGCGGCGGCCATCACCTGGCCAAACACCGGGCGGTCGTCGGTCGTGGCCGTGAAACCGGGCTCTACGTACTCCGCCGCGATCTCCCAGCCGCGCGCCGCGCAAAAAGCGCGCATGGCCTCGAGCTGGGCATCCAGCGAGTAGCCTTCTACCTGTTCTTCTCGTGAAACCCGCGCGTAAAGACCCGCTCGCATCTCAATCGCTCCAGGTGGATGGGAGCGCCTGGCAGCCAAAGAACCCGACTGCCAGGCGCCCACGACGATACACGTTACATGCTGTACCTCGATCTCGGAAACCGCGGGCGCGCGCCGCTCATCAAGAGGCGTGATAGCTCACGCTGATAGTTGTCCACATCCGCCCGGAGCTGCGCTTCGAGTTTTCGAGCCTCGCCATATAGCTCATCTTCCAACGTATCAATCCAAGCTCGAGCGACTGCCGAGCCCACCGCCCCCGCCGAGGGCATGGCTCGCGCGCGGGCCATGGCCGCCTGACCCATCAACCAAGCTCCTACGCGGTCCCCTGCCTTGCGAGCAAGGCGGATCCGTTCAGAGATCGCGTCTACACTCGCAATCGCCTCGATCTCCGCGCTCACAAAGGGCGCGCGCACGGCTGCCTCTTGCCATTCCTCAGCCGTTTTCGGCCCCATCTCGCGCTTTGCTCGATAGATGCGGCTCTCATGGTCCAATTCAAGCGCCTTGATCTCCGCCTCGGCCTGTGGCCTCAAGGCCTTGATCTGTTCCAATCGCCGGGCCTCGATCTCCCTGATCCGACTCTCGATCACCGAGGCTTTCAGCTCCTCGTTGCCCTGCAACAAGGCAATCTCTTGATCCGCCGTTTTCATCGCCGCTTCCAATTTTTCGAACATGATCTTTCCCTCCCGTTGTTTTTTTACTTGCCCAATTTGGCCAAAGCTGCTACCAACGCCTGTTCAAAATATCCACGAACCGAGTTCAGCGCATCCCGGGCAAAATGCCGTCCAGGATGATAGATCGGCTCCTTCAGCCTCTGAAGCGCCCTCGCTGGCTGCTTTGGATCCGGTGGAATGCGGACGTGGGTTTGCACCCAGCCCAGTTCCCCCAGGATCGCATACTCGGTCGTCGGCCCAATGTCCCGCGTCAACCGCCCCGGCCGGTCCACCTGGACGCTGTTGAGCGTTGCCCGCGTATCCGTATAGTCGCGGTCGATAATGTTGAGCTTCATCTGTCGTTCCACCGCCCGCGCCGTCGAATCCAACACCTCTTCACACAGGCGTTCCACATCCTCTATCAGCGAGCCCAACCCCAGGTCCTCATAAATCACCTCAGAACGCATTATTTGCCTCCTACTCGAGCAACTTTGGAGCCGGAATCTGGAGAAACGAGTTTGTTTCGGCCCAGGCTGCGAGTAAATCTTCCGAAAACTCGAGCGCCGTGTTGTAGGCCGTTCCCAGATCCGCCCCCTCATCGTTGACCAGCAGCCACAGATCGTCGACCCCCTGGTCGTACCCCGCGCAAAAGCCCCGCCTTCGCTCTCGCTCCAATGCCGCTTCCAATTGCTCCAATAACCGCCCATCCATTTTGCCCGCACCCCCGCCAGATTTATTCCAACGCCAACTAGGGCGTTGTGTACCGCTCATCACGGACCAAGATTTTGGCCACCTCGGGCGCGATCAATCGCGCCATCTTGATCACATAGTCGCTCTTGTGCATCGCCTGCCAGATCCCCTCGTTGACCGTGTCCCACAGCGTCTTGCCGCTCTCAATCAGCCGCCCACGGTTCATTTTGATGCCCGCTTCCAACGTCGCCAGGAAATTGAGGATCAAGGGCGTTTGCCCCATGGCCGATTCCACCCCAGCCATCATCTGTTGCGTCAAGACGGTCATGGCCGTCCCGCCGCCCTCCTCATCCTCAGCCATCACCAACTTGACCGGCAGCTCCATCGGCGCCGCGCTCAGCCCCAAGGCCTCAGCAACCTGGGATTTTGCCGCGTCTCCGCCCACCACCCCCGCCTGAACCGCTGCTTGAGTGACAAGGTCCAGGCTCAGCTCCTGGGCCGCCTGTCGATTGAGATAATCTTGCACGGCCATCACCCCCGCGTCGACATTGAGCAGGTCGGGTCGCTCCAACGCCCGGACCGCCTCCGACGTCCGGCCCGCCCAATCGCGCAGCGCCTGCTCGCCCGCTGCCAGCACGTTCGGCGGGATCTTGAGCATCCCTTCCCAGTCCGGGTGGGCGTCCAGCTCAGCGAACCCCCGCGCCGCGATAGCGTCCAATTGCCGGGCGCTTTCGTCCCATTTTTCCTGGTAGGTCCCCTGGCCCGCCTGGGCCATATCCAGCGCCGTCACCGACGTGGGCGTCAACGCGCTCCGTACCGCCGACCGCAAGTCGTCGACCGCCTGCTGTTGCCGGTCATAGCTCGATTCCCAGGCCGCGGCCACCTGATTGGCCCTCAGTTCCTCTCGCTGGGCGTTCTCTTCTCGCTGCTTGTCGATGGCCTCCAGCGCCGCGGTTTGCGCTTCTTCCCCCTCGTACGCATCGGGAAAAGACCACACCGGCTCGCCGGTGATCCGCGCCCGTGCCTTCGCCTCGATATTCTCGTACAGCAGGTCATAGGCCGCTGCGAGATTGTAGACCGGCCCGGCTGCCTGTTCCGCCGCCGATGCCATCACACCAAACCCCGACGCCAACCGGCGAGCTTCCCGGTCTGTGTCCGTCTCAGCCGATGCCACGGCCCGCAATGCCTGGGTAAGCGCTTCGCTGTACTCCCAGGCGCCCGACATCGTCCGCTCGAACACCTGACCCTGTTCGTCGATTTTGACATTCAGCAGGTCGGCAAACCGCACCCCCGCCGCGCCCGCCTGGGCAAACCCCTGGGGCAGATCGACCCCCAACGCATCGGCCAACCGCATAATATCGGCGACAGATGCCCCGGCTATCTCGCCCACCTGAACCAACTGCTCGCCGGTCAGTTTCACATATTGCGCCATGTCGCCCAGGCCGAAAAACGCTCCTTCGTCGCCCCACGTCATTCTCGCCTTGGCCTCTAGCGCCGCCCTGGCCATGTATTCGAGGCCCATCCCCGCATCGAATGCCCCTCGCGCCGCCCTGGCCAGCTCGCCCTCCAGGTCCGAGCCCATGGCATCCAGCAGATAGGTGACCATTCGCGCCGCTTCGCCGATCGCTGGGGCAAATTGTTCGCCTAATTCGATGCGCAGATCGCGCAACGAGGCGTTCATCGCATCGATGGCCTGGGCCTCCACGTCGGTCCGCTCGCCCAGGGTCTGAAGTTGACGCGTCATCTCTTCCTGAATCGACACCAACAGCGCCTGCTCGCGGGTCAGTCCCTGAGTCGCTTGCAGCTCCTCAGTCCGCGCCGTCAACACCTGGCGGGTCAGACCGAAATTGTCGGCCATGTTCAGATTGAGATTTTTGAGGAACTGGGTCATCTCTTCGACTCGCTGGCTGGCGTCCAGGCTCTGATTGCCCAGGCGGATGGCCCCTTCCACGTACAGATCCATCTCCTGGGTCGTCTCGGCCAACCCCATTTGCAGCATCCGCGTGGCCACCTCCGCGGCCTGCATCTGATCCAACGCCCTCATCGAGGCGCTGCCGATAGCATCCAGGAACTCCGCTGCCTCATCAGCGCCGCCCGCAAACGACTCCAGGTTCCCCGTCAACGCCTTTGACCGGGCGCCCAGCTCGCCCAGCGACCAGGCCGCCTGGAGGGCCTCCCTGGCCAGGTACGCGGCCCCCATCATCCCGGCTGCTTTCAAACCTGCATCCAGCAACTGTGATGAACTGGTGGCGTTTTTCAGCTCGTCGGTCATGCTCCGCGTTTGCTTCTGGACGTCGCGGGTCCCTCGCTCGAAATCGCCCTTGTCCATCCCCAACCGCACAAAAAGCCGTGCTATCCCGCTTGCCATCTCTCCCTCCTCATTTTATCGCCGCGCCAACCCAGGCGCGCAAATCCCCGCCGCCCACGTGAAAGCCTG
>CAYVLO010000273.1:0-4983 GCA_964452125.1 uncultured Anaerolineaceae bacterium
GCTACTCCGGAAATGAACCCTCTAGACCGCGACAGGTTCGCGCCGACAGTCATTTCCGTCCTCCGTGGTGCCCGGCAGGGCATGGGTACTTGCGCGGGCATGACCGCGTGGGCGCTGTCCACCACCCGTTCGAGCGTGGCCGGGCCTGACCAGACGTACTTCTGCTACCGGCCCCGTCCCCGGGGCCGGTCCCATGTGGAGTGCGCGCCTGGCGCGAAGCGCCAGGACGCTTGCTTGCGCTGCTCTTTTGCTCGCCGCCCCTGCCCAAGCGTTAGCCCATCACCCCCGCTTGCGTGGGGGTCCAGCCTTGCCGCCCAGCTTGCGACCGCCGGTGTGACCATCACCCCCGCTTGCGTGGGGGTCCAGGGACAATTTGCCATGAGCCAAACTCCATCAGGGCCCATCACCCCCGCTTGCGCGGGGGTCCATACATCTACGACAAGGAATGGATGCCCGCTTATGCGCGAGAGTACTCGCGGCGGGCATGACGGCGTGTGCGCCGTCCGCCACTTGGTCGATCTCCGTCGGCTTGGCCCCATTGGCTGGCCCCCGAATTCGTGAAATTCGTGCAATTCGTGGCCGATCCCAGCCCAGGCGGGGGTGACAGAAACACTCAAGCCCTGCCAGCGCGGCAGGCCGCCCCCGGGGACGGAGGCGGCGAGCCAGTTCGCGCCATTCGTGAAATTCGTGCCATTCGTGGCCAAGCATGGCCCAGGCGGGGGTGATGGAACCACTTGACAGGATTTCGCCCTGAGCGTATCATACCACCGGGGAGGCAAGCCATCATGGGGAGTGTTCACAGCGTACAACCGGTCAAGCTATTCGCCAGCCTGCTGGCGGCGGATCTCGCCTTGCTTCAGGAGACGCAGGCGGCGTTGGCCGCTGCCTTGGGGCCCATCGACTATGAAAGCGACCTTCTGCCCTTTGACCACACCGATTACTATCGAGCCGAATTCGGCGCCCACTTGCAGCGGGTGATCGTCACCTTCCAGCCGCTGGTCGACCCGGGCGATCTGCCCGCCGTCAAGCGCCGCACCAACGAGATGGAGCAAGCCAGCGCCCGAGACGGCAAGCGCCGCGTGAACATCGATCCGGGCTATGTGTCGCTGGGCAAGATGGTGTTAGCCACCACCAAAGATCACGCCCACCGGCTCTATCTGGGGCAGGGCATCTATGGCGAGGGGACCCTGGTCTACCAACGAGGGGCGTTCCGGCCCTGGCCCTGGTCCTACCCCGACTATGCCAGCGAGCGCTATTGCGCCCTTTTCCTGGAGATACGAGCGCGATACAAAGCACAATTGCGGGGGTTAGAAGGCTAGAGCGTTATTCGACGATCAACTGGATCTCAGAGACCAGGCTGTCATAGTTCCAGCCCGAAGCATACACTGTCAGTCCGGTAAGGTGAGCGGGCCGGTTGTCGCCGAGCAGCGCCATCAGGTCGCTCGATTCAAAGGGATACCAAATGCCGCGGGGGATCTGTATACCCGAGGGCAGGCCCCACGGGTCCGACGCAATGGGATAGCCCGCCTGATTCTGATAGTAAAAGCCCCGCGTCCAGAACTTGTCGGTGCCCCAGCGGTCCTTATAGTCCAGGCGGACAATGATGGGGAATTCGGAACTGAGCTGTCCCCCGCCCGACAGGCTCTGGAATTCGAGCATCACATCGAGAGAGACCACCAGGCGCACAAAGTCGCGCACGTCCTGATCGAGCTTTTGATAGATCGAGATCTCGGTGTGGTCGCCGTCCTGCTGATCCCTGCGCACCAAACGAACCGCTCGCCGGCTCCCCTCCTCGACGATTTCCAGTTGGGGCGGCTCTACCGACGACGCCAGCACCACCGTATTGGTCACCCAGGTGGTAGCCAGCGGATCTTGAAAGTTGCCGTTGCGGATCAGATTGCGGGCCGCTGGCATGGGGTTGACCGCCTCGCCGTTCAGATCGACCAGGGTGCGCATGCCCTGGGGCAAGATCATCCGGACAGCGCTGGTAGTAATGGTCGCCTGACCCCGCACCACCGTGACCTGGGTCCCCTGGTTGGTGACCTCGATACGGTAGCTGCCCTCGTCCAGGCGCAGTTGGGTATGGGGGGTCACCACCTCAAAGGTGGTCGCTCGATGGACCGGCAGGGCTACCCCGATCCGCACCAATCCCCCCGTGACCTCGAGAGTGACCCTGTTGGTCTCGTCACTCACCTCAAAGCGCGGGGATTTGATCTCACCCAGCTTGACATTGGTATTGCTGTACAGGGTCAAATGGCTTCGCTCGAACAGATCGAGGGTCGCCCACGAGGTGCTGTCGGTCAACACCTCGTCGCCAGGCGAGAGGTTGGCCGTACTGGTCACGGCGGTCAGCTCGCTCTGGCGGGCCTTTTGCACCAAAAGTGTGCCCTCGATCACCCGCAGCTCTGTGTCCTGGTTCTCAGTCGATTTCAACAGGTAGGAACGGATGCCCAGAGGGATGCCCACCGCCAGGATGCAAAAGGTCATAAAGGCAGCGGTCAGCACCACCCAGGCGACCCGTTCGGGATTGTTGCGCATCTAGTGTCGTACCTCAAAGGGCGGCAGGTTGCCGGTAGGGGCCGGCCATCGAACATCCACGTCGGTCACAAAAGCCGCCCGGGGGCCCTGGCGCAGATACGCCAACATCTCCTCAAGAGCCGGGCGCGACCCTTCGGCGACCACCTCCACCGTGCCGTCCCAGCGATTTTGCACATAGCCCGAGAGTTCCAGCTCTTGGGCGCGGCGCCAGGCAAAGTAGCGAAAACTGACGCCCTGGACACGGCCATGAACCACCGCGTGCAATCTCGCTCTCGTTTCTGCTTGCTTGCCCTCTTTCATGGCTTGCATTACAGGGTAACCGCATTTGCATCATCAATGCGATGATGATGCCTAATGGAGAAGACCAACTTTGGAGTGCGCGCCTAGCAAGCCAAGACGCTTGTTTGTGCAGCAATTATGCGGCAGCAAGCTGCCGCACTCCAAAAGGGGACCTCATCAGTACGAAATGATACAGCTAGGTTCACTTTCCGAACTTCCGTTGGTCCAAATGTGCTTGCCATGGCCCGCATTATAGCATGCCTTGCCCCAGATGCCAAACTCGCCCGCTACCAGACAAACTCGTCCCAAAAGCGCAGGCGAGCATCGAGGGTCACCTCATAGTACTGCACCTCCAGCAGGTGAACGCCCGCCGGCAGATCTAGCTCGGCCATATACACCTGCCCGGGGAATGCAGGCCAGGCGTCGATGACCAGACTGCCGTCGATCAAAAGGCGGGCGCCATCGTCGGCCTCCAGATAAAAGCGGTAGGCGCCCGCCGCCATCTCCACCGAACGGGTCCAACGAGCCGAAAAATCGTCGGCCGGCACGCGGGGATCGGGCGAACCCAGACCCCAGTCAAAGTTGAGGACGCTGTCCTCGCGGATCAAAACAGGTCTGCCGGCCAGCAGGATGTTGTCATAGAACTCGCCCCGCCAGGCGCCTGGGGGCGCGATCGTCGGTTCGGCAGTCGGCAAAGCAGTCGGGGTGGGGGTCGCCGTGGGCGTGGGCGATTCGACCCGCGCCCATTGGAACAGGATCCGCGCCCCACCCAGGTTTTCATAGTACTCGATCTGGAGAAGGTGCTCTCCGTCCGCCAGTTCCACATCCAGGCTGTAGGCCTCCTGAGTGCTGTCGTGCCACTGGTCCAAGACCAGCCGCCCATCGATCCGGAGGCGCACCCCATCGTCGGCGCTCACCGCAAACCGATAGGCGCCCTCATCAAAGTGCAAACGTCGCGTCCAACGGGCCGAAAAGCCATCGGCCGGAATTCCCTCGGCGGGTGAACCCAACCCCCAGTTAAAGTCCACCACCGGGTCGTTGCGCACCAGCGCCGGTTTGCCAAAAGGTTCCAAACCCCCATAATATTCCCCCCGCCAATCGGTGATCACCGGCTCGGGTGTGGGAGAAGGTGGGGGCGTGGGGGACGGCGACGGGGTCGCCGTGGGCAGATTCGTGGCCACAGGCGGCTGGGTGGGTTGATCGGTGGGGAGCAGTGGGGTTGGGGTAGAGGTCGGGGCGATGAGAACAAAGCGAGCGGTGGCCTCCTGCCCCGAGCGCGCCCCCCGGCCCTTTACCTCGGCCCATTCCTGGCCGATCCAGCGCACCTCGTTGGGAAAGGTAAAGGCGGTACTGAACCGGCCCCCATCGTCGGCCATCGCCGCTGCGTAAGAGAATCCGGGTCCGTCGCCATCCTGCGGCGCCCTCAAAAAGATAAAGACCGGTTCGCCGGGCCACCACCCCTCGCCCGTCACGGTGACCAGTGTGTGGATGAACCCCTGCATGGGATCGACAGACACCCGCGCTCCGCCCGACACGGGGAAGGCCGTGGGGGCACCGGTTGCCGCCGGATCAGAGACCGCAGAGGAAGGGGTTCCGGGGGAAAACACGGGCATGTCGCCTGGGGAGCCACCGGGGAACAGCAGCCGCACCACCAGAAACAGGGTCACGCACAGAACCACGCTCGCCACCAGAGCGAGAAAGACCACGACCAAGTTCCCCAGGCTACTCTGGGGTTCATCCTCCTGAAAATAGGTGACCCGGCCCAGACTGTCTCGCGCCAGGCGGCGATCCTCGCTCAGGTTACGGGACACAGTGCACTCTCCTCAAGGCATTGCATATACTCGATAATTAGACGCAAAAACCGGGCTTGGGGTTCCGCTTGATTCAGGGCAAAAACGAGGGCACGGTCGGGCATCCATGGATTTGGGCGCGGAAAGCCGCGCCCCATGCGCATCAACAATTGCAGATTGGGTCGGCTCTACGGAGATCGACCGAGTGGCGTCGTCTCCTACGCAACCAGATTTCGACCGGGCAACGCCTTAGATGCGGGGGTCCGGGGCCGCCCGTCTGCGGGCGCGTCAGGGCCCCGGCATTGTGAAAAGGTGCGCCTCGCAGCCTGTCGGAGAGGGCTGTCATTCTGAGGAGCGGAGGCGGCGAAGCCGCCGG
>CAYVLO010000274.1:0-4952 GCA_964452125.1 uncultured Anaerolineaceae bacterium
AGCGGGCATCTACCTCCTGGCCCGGCTCAACCCGGTTCTTGGGTTCACCGATCTGTGGTTCTGGTTGCTGTCTGCGGTGGGCCTGCTGACCATGCTCACCGGCGCCTATTTGGGATTGAAGCAGAACGATCTGAAGGCGCTTCTGGCTTATTCCACCATTAGCCAACTGGGTGTCCTGGTCGTGCTCATCGGTCAGGACACAGAAATTGCCTTCAAGGCGCTGGTGATCGGCGTGCTGGCCCACGCCCTGTACAAAAGCGCCCTGTTTCTGGTGGCGGGCATTGTCGATCACTCGGCGGGCAGCCGCGACCTTCGGCGCCTTGGCGGGCTGGTCAAATCCCTGCCCTTTACGTTCCTGATAGGGGGCGCGGCGGCCATGTCCATGGCCGGCTTGCCCCCTCTCTTTGGCTTTCTTGCCAAGGAGACGCTGCTGTCCACGGTCACCCATCCCAGCGTGCCCCAGGCAGTGAACGTGCTCTTCCCGGCCCTGACGGTGGTTTCTGGGGCGCTGGTGTTTGCTCAGGCAAGCATGCTGATGTGGGATACCTTCCTGGGCAAGCCGCGCGATCCCTCACTTCACCCCCACAAGGTGCCCTGGGGCATGTTGCTGGCCCCAGCCCTGCCCGCTTTGATCCCGTTGGCCGTGGGCCTCCTGCCCGAGCCCGAGTTCCTGGCGAGCATGCTGGCCGACGCCGCAGCCGAGGTGTTTGGCGCGCCGGTCAAGGTGTCGCTGGCCGTGTGGACGGGCATTAACGTGCCCCTGTTGCTGTCGGTCGTGGCTGTGAGCCTGGGCACGGTCCTGTTTTTGAACCGACGCTGGATCCGGGCCCAGCAGAACCGCATTAGCGAGCGCTGGAGCCTGAACACTCTCTACTCGGGCGCCCTGGCCTTCATCGACCGAGCGGCGCTGGCGGCGACGCGGCTCCAGGGGGGCCGTTTGCGCGCCTACCTGCGGGTGATCCTGATCGGCGCCATTGCTCTGGTAGCCGGGTTTGGCGGCCTGTCCCATTGGGCCGGCCTGGCTAGGCTGTCCTTACCCAGCTTCGATTTCCAGGGGGAATTGGTTGTGTTGCGCGTGTTTGCCTTGGTGGGCACGGTAGCGGCCGCCGCTGCCACGGTGAGCCTGCGGCGCGATTTTTCGGCCATTGTCGCCCTGGCGGTTTCGGGGCTGGGGGTGGCTGTGCTGATCGTCCTGGAACCCGATCCCGACGTGGCCTTGGTGCAGTTTGTGGTGGATATTCTGGCGATGGTGGTCCTGGTGCTGGCCCTCACCGGCCTGCCTCGGGAGCAGCGGCGCCGCGCCTGGAAGTTGACCTTTCTCCAAAGCCGGGCCGGCCTCGTGCGTGATGTGCTGATCGCCATTGGTGCGGGCGGCATCGTCTCTCTCCTGGCTTTGGAGGCGCTGACTTCCCGCCCCCGCGAAAGCGTCGTCACCCCGTTTTACGAGGCAAGCGCCAAGGTCCTGACCGGAGCCAAAGACATTGTGGGCGCCACCATCGTCGACTTTCGCGCCCTCGATACTTTGATCGAAATTACGGTGTTTGGCATCGCCGGGCTGGGTGTCTGCGCCCTGTTGCGCTTTGCCGCCCGGAAAGCGGGCGACCCCTTTGAGCGGCTGTCACCGGCGGTGGAAAACCCGTTGCCCACGTTGGGCATTGGGGGGCTCCAGACCTCGCCCTTTATCCATGCCCTGGCCTACGTCTCGCTGCCGATCTCGATGGTCCTGGCTGTGGTTCACATCCTCTACGGTCATGACCAACCGGGCGATGGCTTTACCGCCGGGGTGATCGTCAGCCTGTCCCTGGGCTTCTGGTACGTGGTTTTTGGCTACTATCAGGTGCGGACGCGACTCACCTGGCTTCGTTCGGCGCCCTTTATTGGCGGCGGCATCCTGTTGGCTTTGCTAACCGCCTTGGTCGCGGCCGCAATCACCGGCTCGTTCCTGGGCCACGTCGATTTTGGCCAGGAGTTGGGCCTGCCCTTGCCTCGCGGGGTGAGCCTGAGCACCTCGCTTTTGTTCGAGGTTGCCATTTGCTTTGCGGTCTTGGGCAGCGCCTCCTATATGTTGGATACTTTGGGCCATCCCGGCGAAGAGGAGCAAGACTAATGGAGCTGTTGACCGCCTTGGCCATAGGGGCCCTGTTTGGCATTGCCGTCTTTCAGATATTGCGCCGCAACGTGATCCGTTCCGTCATTGGCCTGATCCTTCTGGGCAATGCCATCAACCTGCTGCTGCTCAGCACGGGCGCCTATCAGGGCTTGGTGCCCGCCTACACCGACGCCATTGGCCAACGGAGCGATGCGTTGCCCCAAGCCTTGGTCCTGACCGCCATCGTGATCAGCATGGCGTCCATCACCCTGGTATTGTCGATGCTGTACGTGTTGTCGGCTCGCTATCGAACGAGCGACCTGGACGAAATCAACGAGTTGCAAGGGTGAGCCCTGCTATGGATCAGCACTTGGCCCTGTTGCCCATTCTCTTGCCCCTGCTGGGCGCCGCTGTGGCTGTCCTGCTTCGTCGGCGCCCGGCGCTGCAGGGGGCTTGGGCCCTGGTGATCATGCTCAGCAGCCTGGCGAGCAGTGGCTGGTTGCTGGCTCGCGTCTGGTCGAGCGGGCAGCCGGTGGTCTTTCAATCGGGCGGTTGGCCGGCGCCCTTTGGCATCTCGTTGGTCGCCGACCTGCTGTCGGCGACGATGGCGGTGATGAGCCAGACGGTGTTGGTTGCAGGCATCCTCTATGCCTTGGGCAGCCGCGATCAGGTGGTGGGCTACCCGGCTTTCTACCCTCTTTTCCTGACGTTGTCTGTGGGCCTGACCGGGGCCTTCTTGACCGGTGATCTCTTTAATCTCTATGTCTTTTCCGAGCTGATGATGTTCTCGGGCGCGATTCTCACGGCCATTTCCGACGACCGCCTGGGCGTCGAGGCCGCCTTCAAGTACTTTTACATCAGTCTGCTCGCCTCTGCCTTTCTCCTGCTGGCTGTCGGGAGTCTGTACGTCTCGTACGGCACCCTCAACCTGGCCGACCTGGCGTGGCGCATTGAGGCCAATCCCGCGGCGCCCCTGTTGCCCTTGGCCATCGCCCTTCTTACGGCCACCTTTATGGTCAAAAGTGCGGTCACTCCCTTTCACTTTTGGCAACCAGACTTTCATACCGCCTCGCCCACGGCGGTCAGCGCCATGCTGTCGTCGGTAGTGGTCAAATTGGGCGTGTATGGGTTTCTGCGGATGACCACCCTGCTCTTTGTCGAGCAGGCGCCGGCTGTGCGTGGCTTGCTGGTGGCGCTGGGCCTGGCGGGTATTCTCTACGGCGGGTTGAGCGCAGCCGGTACCCACAATGCCAAGCGCCTGCTGGCCTATTCGACCCTGGCGCAGATTGGGTTCATTCTGGTGGCCATCGGCTGGGGCACGCCTCTGGCTCTGGCCGCGGCTCTCATTTTCACCGTCAATCACAGCCTGATCAAGGCCGCTTTGCTGATGTTGGCCGGGGCAGTGGCCAGTCGCGCCCCGGTCAAGACGGCGGCTTTCGATGTGATTACCGGCCTGGGCCGGCAGATGCCGCGCGCCGGTGTGCTCTTTTTCCTGGGCGGACTGGCCCTGATCGGCATTCCGCCCACCAACGGCTTTATCAGCAAGATGATGCTCTTCCGCAGCGGCATCGAGGCAGGGCAGTTCACCACCCTGGCTGCTGTCGGCCTGGTCAGCGTCCTGACGCTGATCTATGTGATCCGCGCCTTTCAGCGCATCTGGTGGCAGCCTCCCCTTGAGGAGGCCAAGGTCAAACCGGTCGGCGACCGCTTGCTGGCCCCGGCGCTGCTCATTGCTGCGGTTTTGGTGCTGGGTTTGTGGCCCGACCCGCTCATCCGCCTGGCCCAGGCCACGGCTGCCTGGTTGGGCGACCCGCAGGCCTACGTTCGGGCCGTGCTGGGAGGTTGAGAAAATGGCCTATTGGATGATTGTGGGTCTGTGGCTGATCTATCTGGCCCTTACCGCCAACCTGGAATGGAGCAACCTGATCCTGGGCCTGCTGGTGGCCACAGGATTAACCCTGGTGCTGAACCCTCCGCGCGGGAATTTCAAGCTGCGCGACCTACCAGTGGCGCTGTGGGCTCTGGCCCGCTATATCCTGGTCATCGCTGTGGACGTGGCCAAAAGCGGCGTGGCTACGGCCCGCATCGTGCTCCATCCGGCCTTGCCGGTCGAGCCAGGCATTATTGCCATCCCTTCGGGGTGCAGTTCTGAGCTGGCGACCGCCCTTAGCGCCCATGCCATCACCCTGGCGCCGGGCGAAATGGTGGTCGAGATCGGCGAGGATGGGACCATGTACACCCATGTCCTGGATGCGACTCATGCTGGCGAATATGTCGTCGAAGCGCAACGCCTTCGCCGCAACCTGCTGCAAAAGATCATCCCGTAGGCAAGGCCTGTGATCCCTGGGCGGGTTTGCCCATTTCGAGGAAACGTGCACTCATGTCCACCATTCTGAACTATACCTTGTACCTGGCTTTGCTCGTTCACACGGGCCTGTTGGCCGTGGTGCTGTGGCGCGTGTGGTTTGGTGAAAACGTCATCGACCGGTTGACGGGCGCCGAGTTGCTCAGCACGCTGACCCTCGCCATCCTGGTGCTGTTGGCCCTTGTCGAGCGGGACAGCATGTTCATCGACGTGGCGTTGGGTTTGGCGGCAGTGGGCTTTATCGGCATTATCGCGCTGGCCAAATATCTGGCCGACGAGCAGATGTATTGAGCGGCCTGGGGTTCGGGAGTTTGCCATGGAATTCGTTCTGCAACTGATCGCTATCTTGGCTGTGGCCTTGGGCACGTTCCTTTCGACGTTGGGGGTGCTGGGCTATATACGCTTGCCCGATGTCTACACTCGACTACATGCGGTCGGCAAGGTGGGCGTCTTTGGCGTGGTCGGGCTGCTGGTGGGGGCCGTCGTCTGGACGCCCCT
>CAYVLO010000275.1:0-4931 GCA_964452125.1 uncultured Anaerolineaceae bacterium
CGGGTCGCTGTGGCCCATCAGCTTTTGTACTATGACCAGATCGACACCGGCGGCAAACAGGTTACTCGCAAAGGTTCGGCGCCAGTCATGGGGGGTGAGGTCCGTAACCCTCGCTTGCCTCGCGCGATTGGACAGGGTGTTATAGACGGCCTGGGAGGTTATGCCATGGTCCAGGATGCGCCCGCCCTTGTTGATGGCCAGTAGCAATGGCCCTGGCTGGTCGCCTCGGAGGGCGATCCAGTCGGCCACCGCGGCCGCGGCGCCGTTTTCGAGGGGCACATAACGGTCATTGTTGCCCTTGCCATGCACCAGAATCGTTTCGGCGGGGTCAAGGTCGACCATGCTCACCTTGGCTACCTCTTGGCGGCGGAGGCCCAGGTGCAGCAGAGCCAGTAAAGCAGCGTCCCGAGCCCCGGCCGGGGTGGGATCATTGGCGCAAGCGGCGAACAGGGCGGCGATCTCGCCGGGGCTGAGGCATCGACCGGTAAGCTCGCGGTGGCCTTTGACGCCGCGAATATCGGCGGCCCGATGATATGTTTCGGCGCTGAGCTGCCCAAGGCGCCAGGCCTCTTGGAGAACCCGGCGCAAGGCAGCCAGCATTTTATTGGCGGTGCTGGGGGCGTAGGTTTCAGCCAGGCGGGCGCGGATGGCCGCGGTGTGCTGGTAGCGTAAGCGCGCCCAGGGCAGGGTGAGGGCAGTGGCCTGGCCATTAGTGACCAGGGCTGCGATAGTATCCAGGGCGCCGCGTATCGTGGGCCGCGAGCCAGGGGCCAGGCTCGCCAGATAGACGGCGGCGGGGTTCTGTGCCAGGTCGCCGGGCTCGATTGGCGCGAGGGCTTGGGTCTGGTGTTTCGTTGAAAGTGGGTCCATTTTTAGCTTCCTGTCTTGTGTTAGAGATGGATTTCCAATAAGCTATTTTACCATGAAATCGGCCCAGTGTCAAGGGGTTTTCCCCTCTTACGCTACGCCGCTACGCCACGTCGGTACGCGCGTGGGCCAGCATTATGGCGTCGGGAGGGCGCGAGAGGGAAGGGGGGGACCCCCCCTTTGGGGATGGCCCTCGGCTGGTGGTCGACCTCTCGTATAATCAGAGTTTCCGGAAACCTTTTGACCGCCCTGGAGAAGGCGCGCGCGGGCAGGACGGCCCAGGGCCTCCAGAAGCGCCGGGATCTCGGGGACGCCTGGGCAATTTCTCAGCAGGGGCCGCTACAGCGCGTCCACCCGGTGGATGGGGGACAGGGGCGAGGCGATGACCCAGGACGCAAGACGCGCGCGGGCCTGGGGGGAGGGGCGGAGGGGGAAGTGAGAAAAATTCGGCGAGCCCAAAATTTTAATCTTGCAACGTTGAACCATCCGGCCATTCTGTGGTACACTAATGGCACCCAACGGCATGGGGAAATGTCGGGGGCAACGCGATTTTGGATCGCCACGCCCCACACCCGGACGGCAGGGGAAACAAGCCGGAGGGCCCCGCGATTATCGGATCGCCGCGCCCTACCCAAAGGCAGGGGGATTGCCTGGGGCCTCACGATTTTTGATCGTCGCGCCTCATACCTAACAGCGAGGGTAACGCTGGGTTAGGTGTGGGGCGTTTTTGTTTGTAGCGAAAGGGAGGCGGTGAGATGGATAGGGAATTGAAATCAACTTTCGTGGCTGCCAGGTTTGAACAGGCGGAGGCTGAACGATTGAGCGCGATTGCCCAGGCCACTGGCCAGACCACGAGCACAGTGCTGAGGCGCCTGGTGAAATTGGCTGACCTCAACGATCAAGGGGAACTGGTAGTCAACGATTCGCCGGTGCTCTATGATGAGGCCACTATGACGAAATTGGACGGCGCCCTCGATGCGCTGGACAAGGCGCAAGCGGCTCGCGAGCAATTGGCGACGGTCAGAGAACACCTTTTGAAGAAAAACCGGTATCGGATGTAGGGATTGGCATGGCGGGGACTCGACATGGATGAACAACAGGATTGGGCAGGGGCGGAGGCGGTGGCGCGGGTGATGCGGTCCGAGCGCCCCTCGGACCTGAGCGCGCTGAGCGAGCCGTTTGCGGGTCTGGTGGCGGTGGGCCTGCAAGAACTGGCAGCAGGGCGGCACCCGGCCGCGGCTATCGAGCGGGCGATCGAGGGCCTGAATGGTCAGGTTGGGCGGGTCCGGGATCTGGTCTACACTGCGGCCCAGCGCCTCGATACCGGCGAAGATGCACGGGATTCGTGTAACGACGCGGGCAATGCGCGGCGACTCGCGGCGGAACACGGCCACGAAATCCGCTGGGTGATCGATTGGAAGCGTTGGGCCGTGTGGGATGGAGAACGCTGGCTAGTTGACAGCGGCTGCGAAATGGAGTCTCGGGCGATCCGAACGGCGGATCGCCTGCTGCGTGAGTCACGATTCGAAGAGGAGGGATGAGCCGATGAAAGACAATCGACGGGACAGGCTCCGCCATGCGCGCCACACGGCGAACCGGGAACGGTTAAACGCGATGGTCACTGTGGCGCGGGCGCTGCCCGAGCGACCCGATATCCGGGTTCGCTCGGAGGTATTCGATGCGGATCCCTGGTTGTTCAATTGCGCCAGCGGCACGATCGATTTGCGGACAGGGGAATTGAAGCCCCACGATCCCGCCGACCTGATCACCAAACTGAGCCCGGTGGCCTACGACCCGGAGGCAAAGGCGCCCCGATGGGAGCGGTTCTTGCACGAGATCACCGATGGCAACGAGAACCTGATCGGCTACCTGCAACGGGAGGCTGGATATGCGCTGACAGGTCTCACCACAGAGCAGATTTTGCACATGCACCTGGGGACCGGCGCCAATGGCAAAAGCGTCTTTGTGAGAAGTATCATGGCTGCGATGGGCGAATATGCTATGACCACGCCCACCGAAACCCTGTTGACGACGCGAAGCAAGATCCCGAACGATCTGGCGGCCCTGCAGGGAGCGCGGTTGGTCACGGCCAGCGAGCCCGAAATGGGCCAGTCGCTGGCAGAGAGCCTGATTAAGCTGCTGACGGGCGGCGAGCCGGTATCGGTTCGGTACATGGGCGCCGAATGGTTTCAATATGTCCCAAAGTTCAAACTGTGGCTCTCGGGCAACCATCGGCCCCAGATCCGCGGGCGCGACGAAGGGATCTGGCGGCGGATCCACCTGGTGCCCTTTTCGGTGACCTTTGGACCCGACCGGCGAGAGATGGACCTTGCCGATCAGCTCCTGCAGGAGCTGCCCGGGATTCTGGCCTGGGCCGTGCGGGGCTGCCTGGAATGGCAGCGGGTGGGGTTGAACCCGCCTCCCGAGGTGCTGGGCGCCACGACGGAATATCGGGAGAGCGAAGACATTCTCGCCGCGTTTTTCGACGATTGCTGCGTGCTCCACGAGGGCGCCAAGGTGGACGCGGGTCCACTGTACGAAGCCTATCGACGCTGGGCCGAAGCCTCGGGCGAAAAGACCCTCAGCAAGCGCGGGTTGGGTCTGGAATTGGGGCGGCGAGAATTTCGGCCCGGTAAGCGGTCGGGAACCCGTTTTTGGCAGGGCATCGGTTTGGTTTCTGAGCCTCAGCAGCAGGACCTGGTCTAGGGCGCAGGGCGCTTAATTGTGTTTTTTTTGACTCAAAATGAAGAATATAAAATACTTGTGTACATTCCAATTGAACGGAAACGCACAGAATCTGGCGTGACGATGGATGCGTGAATAACTCGAACCGATTTTGGATCCAAAATTCGGTTTTTATGCGCCTTGCGCCCTTTTTGTCGACAACGGAGGATGGCATTGGAACCTATGGACCCGGCTGATCGACCTGGAGGAATTCGAAGAGATCTTGGGGCACCTGATGCCCAAAGAACTGTTGGTGGTCGCTCTTCGGTGGTCGGGCCTCCCCGGTGCCCAGATTTGCGAGTTGTTGGGGATATCCAAAGCCTGCCTTTCGGGCCGGTTGGCGGCGGCTCGCGAGCGGGTGTTGCGCGAGATGCCCGAGCTGGCCCCTCGGGTGAAAGGCCGGAGCTTGCGCCGCGGGTCAAGGAAGCGAGACGATGGGCAAGATTGGTGACTTGAAAGGGCGGGTGGATCTCCCTTCGGTGGTGGCCATGGACCTGGGGCCCGCGGTCAAGCGGTCGGGGCGTTGGGTGCTGTGGCTCTGCCCGTTTCACGGCGAGCGGACGCCCAGCCTGGGGGTGACCTCGGCGCCTCCCAGGTACAAGTGCTTTGGCTGCGGGGCCTCGGGGGACGTGCTGGATTGGCTCATGGAATACCGGCACCTGGACCAGGCCGAAGCCCTGGCAGAGCTGGAGCGGTTGGCGGCGCTGCCCGACATGCCACGGCCCCAGATCGAGGGCGGCGAGGTGGCAGAGAGCCAGGGCCCACCCTCGGAAAAGTGGCAGCGGACGGGGATCGAGTTCTGCAAATGGGCGCGGCCGCTGCTGTGGGAGCCGGTGGGCGCGCCGGGTCTGGCCTATCTGCGAGCGGGCGGGTTAACGGAGGCCACCATCGGGCATTATGGGTTGGGTTGGTCACCCATCTGGCAGCCGCGCCAGTCGGAGCGGTGGGGCCTGGAGGGGCCGCGGCCGGTGTGGCTGCCCAGGGGCGTGGTGATCCCGGTGAGCGTCGCTGGGACGCTGTGGGCGGTCAAGGTCCGGGCTTTCGATCGGATGGGGCGGCCGGTGACCGAGGGGCAGAAATACGGCGGCCCTCGGGGCAGTATCAGCGCTCTTTTCGGCGCCGATGATTTCAAGGGCGGCGAGCGCCCCTTGCTGCTGTGCGAGGGCGAGCGGGATGTGATGTTGGCCTGGCAGGAGCTGGGCGACCTGGTGGACGTGGCCACGTTGGGCGGGGCCGCCAAGAGGGGCTTGGGGCGCTGGGTGCTGTGGCTCTTGCCGTATCGAAAGATCGTTGTCGCCTACGATGCGGATCCGGCGGGTATCGCCGGGGCGGAGGCCCTT
>CAYVLO010000276.1:0-4926 GCA_964452125.1 uncultured Anaerolineaceae bacterium
AACTCGCCCATATTGTGGATCAGATCGTCGCCGCCAACCCCGACCAGGTAGCCCGCTACCGGGCAGGCAAGGAAAGCCTGTTGCAGTGGTTTGTGGGCCAGGTGATGAGGGCCACCCGGGGAAAAGCCAACCCCCAGGTCGTCACACCGCTGATCCAGGACCGGTTGTCAGAATAAAAAGGGAATGGTCGATGCCACGAACAGGCGATGCCTGGTCTTGCGTTCCCCTTTTTTTGCCAGGTTACCCTGGTTGTGCTATACTGCGGGCAAATCGACAAGGATTGCAGCGTGGCACATCCTTTTTATTCCAGGTATACCCGCGCTGAGCAAGTGCAAGACCGGGTATTTTTGTTTTTCGGGTTCGGGCAGGCCCTTACGGGCCCAAACTCTGCGGTCATATTGTGAGACAATCGCAAGACCACTTTAGGAGAGTAAAATGAGTGAGCTGAATCCTTTCAAGATCGCCCAATCGCAACTGGACGATGCGGCCAAGATCATGGAACTGGAGCCATCGGTTCACGAACTCTTGCGCTGGCCACTGCGCGAGTTCCATGTGACGTTGCCTGTCAAGATGGACAACGGCACCACCAAGATCTTTCATGGTTTTCGCGTGCAGTACAACGACGCACGTGGCCCGACGAAGGGCGGCCTGCGCTTCCATCCCGACGAGACCATTGACACCGTGCGCGCCCTTGCAGCGTGGATGACCTGGAAGACAGCCGTGGTCGATATTCCCCTCGGCGGCGGTAAGGGTGGCATTATCTGCAACCCAAAAGAGATGTCCACGGGCGAACTTGAGCGGCTGAGTCGCGCCTATGTACGGGCCATCGGCCACTATATCGGCGAAGAGACCGATATTCCAGCCCCAGACGTGTACACCACCCCCCAGATTATGGCCTGGATGATGGACGAGTACAGTGTGATGCGGGGCTATAACGTACCGGGCGTCATCACAGGCAAGCCTCTGTCCCTGGGTGGATCGGCAGGACGAGGCGATGCCACCGCGCGCGGTGGCATGTATTGTATCCGCGAGGCTGCCAAAATCCTGGGTATCGATCTGGCCAAAGCTACAGTCGCCATCCAAGGCTACGGCAACGCGGGTCAGTTTGCCCACCAGTTGATCACCGATATGTTCGGCTCCAAGGTCGTCGCCGTGTCCGACTCCAAGGGGGGCGTCCATTGCGCCAACGGTCTGGACTATGGCACGGTCACGGCCTGGAAAAGGGATCATGGAACCGTTGCCACCTTCCAGAGCCAAGATCCTTGCCAGTCGATTGCCGGCGAAGAGCTGCTGGAACTCGACGTCGATATCCTGATTCCGGCAGCGCTGGAAAACCAAATCGGCGATTGGAACGCACAGAACATCAAGGCCAAGATTGTGGCCGAACTGGCCAATGGCCCCACGACGCCCCAGGCCGACATGATCTTGTACCAAAACGGCGTGTACGTCATCCCTGACTTTTTGTGCAACGCCGGCGGCGTGACCGTCTCTTACTTTGAACAAGTCCAAAACGCCTACGACTTTTATTGGGAAGTGGACGAAGTCTATGACAAGCTGGACAAAAAGATGACGGCAGCGTTCCTCGCGGTGCACGCCACAGCGCAAGAATACAAGGTTCACAATCGCATGGGCGCCTACATCGTATCGGTCGCGCGAGTGGCCGAGGCCATGAGGTTGCGAGGCTGGGTCTAGCTCCCTTTTCACTGACGTCCCACAGGAGGCTGTTCCCCAAACGAGGGACAGCCTCCTTACTTTTCATCCTACCCGCCGACATAGCCGATGGAATCAACAACGAGACGAATTCCCAACTGCTGACCACTCGGCTGGAATTGTTGCCAATTGCCGGTGAGTGTAGTATACTGGCTCCAGGATCCTTGAGGGGAGAAACCAGTGGCAGAGGTCCAAGCTGTGGTCACACCCGATAATAGCTCAAGTGCATCTGACAACTTGAGGAAAAGGTCGGCGTCTGCCGCAGAAAAGAGCGAGCAGATCCTGCAAGACAACCGCCTCCAAGTCACTTTTGAGATAGCCAGAATCCTGGTTTCTGAGAGCGATTTGGAAGTCATGTTATCGCAGTTGCTTGTGGCGCTGATCCAGACCATGGATGCAGCCGATGCAGGCAGTGTGTGGCTTTACGATCGTTTCGATGGCCGACTCGTGGCTCGGGGCGCCCACGGTTATGACATGTCCATCCTGAAAAGGCTCCGATTGGCCCCGGGTGAGGCGATGGCTGGAAAGTCGTTTCAGTCTGGGCGTGGCGAGTTGTACGCTACGGCCGAGGCGACGGCGGCTGCCATGGCCAATCTTCCCCCTGTTAAGCAAAAAATCTTTGAGCAAGCCACTGCCGGGCTCAGTCAGCCGCTAAGCGCTGTGTCTGTCCCACTTGTCACGCCCCAGAGCGTGATGGGAGTTTTGGTCCTGTTGAACTTGCGGCGACAAGGGAGCTTTACCCCAAGCGACCTGGAACTCCTCGAACACGTGGCCGATTTGATCACACTGTCCATCGAGACGGCCCTTCTGCGAGAGGATTTGACGGCCAACCGAACCCTCAGCGAGGCCAACCGGCTCAAAGCCGAGTTGATCTCGACCCTGGCTCATGAAATGCGGACCCCATTGACGTCAATCAAGGGCTACTCGACGGCGCTGTTGATGGAGGAGGGGTCTTTTAGCCCCGAAACCCAGCGCGAGTTCCTGCAAATCATCGACGAAGAATGTGATACCTTGCAGGACTTGATCCACGACATCCTCGAGTCGTCGGTCATTGACGCTGGATTGCTCAAATTGGAAATCCAGCCGGTGTTGCTTCCTCGTCTGATCCAAAGTGTGGCCGATGAAATGGCCCGTCTCACCAGCAAGCACCGATTCCTGGTTGACCTGCCGTCCCGATTTCCTGTGGTCGAAGCGGACCCAGAGCGGATCATGCAGGTTTTACGCAATCTGCTCGACAATGCGGTCAAATATTCACCCGAAGGCGGACTGATTCTTGTGCGGGCTGAAGCCAACCCCCAGGAAGTTGTGGTGAGTGTGGCCGACCAGGGGCTGGGCATTGCACCCGAGCATGTGCATCAGTTGTTTGAAAAGTACTTTCGGGCCAAGACGGGCCTGGCCCAACATGTGGTTGGATCTGGACTGGGATTACCCATTTCCCACGCTATCATCGAGAACCATGGCGGCCGCATCTGGGCCGAAAGCGTCGTAGGCCAGGGCAGCACCTTCTTTTTCACGCTGCCGTTGCCAAAAACTGATCCAGAATCGGAACCAGGGGCAGGAGAGCGGCCATGACAGAAACGATCCTTATTGTTGAAGACCAGCCGCGGGTGATGCGATTGGTGAGCGAGATTCTCAAGGCGGTGGGATACCAGGTAGTGACGGCGGGCGATGGAAAACATGCCTTGGAGATGGTATCCCTGGAGCAACCTGATCTGGTTCTGCTCGATGTTCTGCTGCCCGGTGACCTGGATGGCTACGAGATCTGTCGCCGACTGCGCGAGTTTTCGTCCGTACCAATCATCATGCTTACGGCCAAAGCCCGTGATGTCGACATCTTGACCGGCTTTGATGCTGGCGCCGACGACTATGTGCTCAAGCCATTTAACGCCAAAGAGTTGCTGGCGCGGGTTCGGGCAGTGTTGAGGCGCACTCAGCACCCTGAAGAGACGACTACGGCCACCTTTGTGTGCGGCGACCTGACGATCGATTATGCACGCCATGCCGTCACACGCCAGGGCGAAACGGTGTCGCTCACTCGCACCGAATATGCCCTGCTGCGCGAGCTGGCCCTGAACGCAAACCGTGTGATGTCCCATCCCGACCTCTTGACGGCGGTTTGGGGCTCTGAATATCGCGATGAGATCGACTATTTGAGGGCCTATGTGCGTTGCCTGCGGCGCAAAATCGAGGCCGATCCTTCTGACCCTCAATACATCGTAACGTTATCGGGTGTCGGCTATATGTTGTCATGCCCTGAAGGCAGGTAAAGAAACGGGAATCTGCGCGTCTGCGCCGTCATGACGATTGTCTGGAGGGCGGTCCCTTCTCAGGGATCGTCCTTTTTCATGATTTTTTCATGGTAGGATACGAGTTTTCTATGAGATTTTTGGGCATTGTGTGCTATGATGGGCCCGTGGTTAGAATGGAAGCACAGAGGGAGGATACAATGAGTGAAGATTTGAAAGGGAAGCAAACGCAGTTTGAGGATCTTGGCGCGGCCACACCTGCTTTTCATTTGCCGGATGCCGCGAGCATTGTTCAGGGTGCAATGGCCGAAGCGCTAGAGAGCTGTGGCCAAAAGCTGAACGTGGCGAGCCCAGCCATGAGCTTGGAAAAAGTACGCCAGGGCGATAGGCGCGCAGTGGACTATATGCATTATCGGCTGGCACAGCTCGTTGCCGCAGGACTGGGAGAACTCGACGACAACGTTCGTTCTGTCTCGGTCTTTGAATTCGAGGCCACAGCAGATGACAGCATCCTGGGCGACTATTCCGAGTCGCTGCCGATTCACTTGCTGGTACAGGTAGACCGCAAGACAAGCGCTTTGAATGCCCTTGTGGCAGCCCTGGATCGGGCCCTGATCCAAGATTATGCCGAGATGATTGGTCCTCGTGGGCTGGCTCACGTCTTGGATGTGCAGGTAGTCGACCAGAGTGACGTGGAAAATCGTCGTGGCGTAGCGGCACTGCTATCGTCGCTGTACAACCGCCCCGTAAAACTCTGGGAACGGTAGGCGATCAACGGTTCAGGTCAGGAAAATCCTGACCTTCTGCCGTGGGGATCGTGGAGGATTTCATGTCAAAGACCCAATCTACCGAAAAGACCGTCCAGGAAGCTGGTCCATTTGCAGTTGTCCAACCACCCCGACAGACACTTTGGGACACGGCGCTGAAGCAATTGGACGACGTCGCCCTGCGCATTGGGCTGGATCCCAGT
>CAYVLO010000277.1:0-4901 GCA_964452125.1 uncultured Anaerolineaceae bacterium
CGGCCGGGAGCCATTTCAGTGCCACGGCAAAGAGCATGATCAACATCAGGCCCAACCAGTAGATGGGCATCGATACGCCCGCCAGGGAGCCGAACATGGTTGTGGTGTCGATGATCGAATTGCGCCGGGCAGCAGAGATAATGCCAGCGAGGACGCCCACAACGGCTCCAATAATGATCGAGATGAGAGCCAGTTCGGCCGTCGCCGGGAATCGCTCTTTCAGAGTCTCATTGATGGGGACGCGGCGGTGAATCGAGGTGCCCATGTCGCCCTGGAACAGACGGCCCAGGTAGAGCAAGTACTGGCTGTTGACAAACTGTGGCAGGTCGCCCTCAGCCAGGGCTTCCCGGTCCAGAAACAGGGGCCGATTTAACCCAAGTTGCTCGCGGATGCGCTCCACATTTTCGGTGGCCGCGTGTTCGCCCAACATGGCGACGGCCGGGTCGCCCGGGATGAGGCGTAGGAACATAAAGATGACAATGGTCACCCCCACCAGGGTCGGGATTACCGAGATGAGGCGACGGATCAAGTAACGGGTCAAGGATACCTCCCTCTAGCACGCCAGGGGGTGCAGCCATACCAGCCACACCCCCTGGGTTGTCCTTTCGGCTGTTTCCTGTTTACCCTCGAACAGGCGTCCAGAACGGGATCTAGGGTGCCAGCACCACGCCTTCGTAGTAGTCGGCGCCAACAGGCTGGGCCACATAGCCGCTTACCTTGGCCGAGAAGATGAGAGGCGTGTTGTTGTGGGCCACCCACAGACGAGCCACGTCGTCGTGCAGGAGTTGCTCGATTTGTTTATAGAGCGCCTCACGCTCAGCTTGGTCGGGGTTTACAGAAGCCTGGTAGCACAGGTAGGCAACCTCCGTGTTGCTGTACCAACCTTCTCGGCTATCGGGAGATTTCACCCACTCGGAGGGGTCGACGCCGGACACCCGGTCGTCGCCGCCAAAGCCAAAGAAGTAGTTGTGGAAGTTGTCCGGGTCGCCGTTGTCGCCACCCCAGCCGAGCATGTACAGGCCCATAAGCTGGCCATCGCGGCGCAGGCCAAGATAGGTCGACCAGTCGCCGGCCAGTTCCAACTGGACGTTGATACCGGCCCTGGCCAGGTCAGCGGCCATGGCTTCGCCGATCTCTTTCGGGCTGGGGTAGTAGAAGCGGGTCACGGGCATGTAGTACAGGCGTAGCGGGATTTTGGTTCCGGCGGCAAAGACTACGTTGCCCTCGGCGTCGACCACGTCCTCGGCGACGGTCACTTCGCTGATGCCATCGGGGAAGCCGGCTTCGGCCAGGTACTGCTTGGCCAGGTCGGGATCATACGCCCAGTCCTCGATGGCATCGTTGTGACCCCAGACGAGAGGCGGCAGGAAGTTGCTGGCTGCCTCGCCATAGGCTCCGTAAAAGTTCTCGACCAGGCCCACGCGGTTGATGGCATGAGCCACAGCCTTGCGGAAGTTGATGTCCTGCATTTCCTCGAGCTTGTAGTTGAAGGCCAGATACGCGGTGTTCAGGGCCGGGCGGGCCAGCACGTACAGGTTCGGATCGGCCTCGGCGGTCGCCAGGTCTTCGACGACGGCCTGCTCCAGGCCGTGGATGTCGCCGGCCTGCAGGGCCAAGAAGCGCGCCGAGTCATCAGGGATCACACGCCAGACGATCTCGTCGATTGGCGGCCGGCCGCCCCAGTAGTCGTCGTTGGCTACGACAGTGATATGATCCCCCTCCACCCACTCGACGAACTTGAAGGGGCCGGTGCCCACGCAACCGGAAGACGGCAGTCCATAGTCCTCGCCGTACTTTTCAAAAGCTGCCGGGCTCGAGATGGCAAACATGTCCATGGCCAGGTTGGCCAGGAAGGGAGCCAAGGGCGCGCTGAGCGTGAACTTGACCGTATAGTTTTCCACGGCCTCTACGCTGGTGATCATGCTGGCGTCGTCAAAGCCGCCGAACATGTATTCATAGTACTCAAACACCTGGCTGGGGAAGTGGTAGGGGTTGTCGGTGAACCGCCAGCGCTCAAAGTTAAAGACGACGGCGTCGGCGTTAAAGTCAGTCCCGTCGTGGAACTTGACGCCTTCGCGAAGCTTGCAGGTCCACTCGGTGCTGTCCTCGTTGGCCGTGCACTCGGTAGCCAGGGCCGGGATCGGCTTGGTGCTGCCGGGCTCGTACTGGTAGAGGGGTTCGAGGCACTGGCCGGTCACGCGAAAGCTCTCGCTGTCGGTGACGATGGCCGGGTCGAGTTGAACCGAGTCGCCGCCGCGGCCAAAGACAAAGGTGCCGCCACCGCCGGTGGTGGGTGGTTCCTCCTCACCGGGGGCCACCATCTTGGTAATGTCGATGCCATACCACTTGACCGACAGGTTGGTGAGGGTATTGTCGGCGTGCATGGCCGCCAGAATCTCGTTCAGCTTGGCAACCATCTTGTCCGAGGCGCCTCGGTTCTTGTCCAGGGCAAAGGCCAGGGGCTCGTAGAAAGCGGGGGTGCCCACGTACTTGAGGGGGATGCCCTCTTCGATAGCACCTTGGAGAGTGGGCTGAGCCGACATCACGGCGTCCAGTCGGACGCCATCCCCCAGGGCCAGATCCTGAATGGCTTCCTGGTCGGTGGAGTAGGGTTTGACTTCGACGCCGGCCGGTGGATCGTACATGATCTGGCCGCCCATCATGGATAACTTGCCGCTTAGATAGTCATCGTAGGTGGTGGCGGTGCCAAACCCGACTTTCTTGCCGGTCAAGTCATCCACCGAGGCGATGCTGGTGTTTTCCTTGTGCACGGCAAAGGCAGCGGGGGTATAGTAGTAGGGGTCGGTGAACCACAGCACTTCGGATCGTTGTTCGGTGGGCGTCATCGAGCCGATACTCACGTCCCAGCGACCACCCCAGTTGCCAGCGGTGATCAGATCCCAATCGGGGGTGACAAACTCGACTTCGACGCCCAGGCGCTTGGCGACTTCTTTGGCCACTTCGACGTCAAAGCCATCCAGCTCGCCCGAGTCGTTCAAAAAGCTCTGGGGAGCATAGTTGGGATCGGTAGAGACCACCAGCTTGCCGGCGGCCATCACCTGATCCAAGAGGTCTTCTCCTCCTTCTTCCGGAGGGGCCGCAGTGGGCTCAGCGGGGGCTGAGGTGGGCTCTGCCGCTGGCGGACTGGTGGGTTCTGGTGTGGGGCCACAGCCTGCGACGAGGATGGCCACCAGAGCGACGATCAGCAGAACGTTGAACACGGTTCGTTTGCCTGACATTTTCTCCTCCTATTGACCTGATTACTTTTCAAGCGATGGAAACCCTACAACGAGGATCGATTTCGGGTGGTTCACCTCCTTTCGGCCACTGCTCTGAACGGTAGCGGGCTAGCTACCAGAAGCTGTCGATTTTCCGAGGTCAATGCAACAGACTCCCCGCCGGGTGGCAGGTTGTTTTCAAGTATAGCAGAGGAAGGAAAATCTGTCAAGGCAGCCTAAAAATGCTCGAGGATCGGTTGGAGGATCGATCGGTAGGCCTGTATGGATGCTCGTCGCCCGTGTCCCAAAAGTCTTGCTGCACCGCAGCCATCGAGTGACTATGCAAAACCCCCTGGTCAGGCAAGACGCGTTTCTTGACGAAAGGTCCGTTCTCCGTTAGAATATTTGGGTTTGGGTGGGGGAGTGCCCCTGCCGCCGTTTGATTTTGTGAGAGAGGGAGACGTACCAATGAAACAAGTCGAGTTGCGTGCCGAAAGCCGACAGGTGACGGGGAAAAAGGTCAGACACCTGAGATCAGAAGCTCTGGTCCCGGCTGTGATGTATGGCCCGGATACGCCGCCGATCCAGATTCAGGCCAACGAGCGCGATTTCGTCAGGGTCCTCGCCCAGGCCGGCGAGACGGCTTTGATCCATGTATTTGTGGACAATAACCCCAATCCAACCATGGTGCTGGCGCGGGACGTGCAACGCGATGTTCTGTCGCGCAAATTGCTGCACGTGGACTTTTATCAGGTTCGTTTGACCGAGATGGTCCGCACCACACCTCGTCTCGAGTTTGTGGGCACAGCACCCGTTGCCCAGACGGAGCACGCCGTTGTGATCCACAATATGACTTCGATCGAGATCGAATGTCTACCCACGGATCTGGTCGATACCATTCGAGTGGACCTGTCGGGGTTGACAAGCCTCGAAGATGGTATCTATGTCCGCGATCTGCCCGTACCGCCCGGAGCCAGGGTATTGGCCGATCCAGAAGACGTGGTGGTGGCTGTCGTCGCTTCGCGCAGCTTTGAGGAAGAGGAAGAAGCGATGGCTGAAGCCGAAGCCCTTGCCGAGTTTGAAGAAGAGGACCTGGAAGAAGCCCCGGAAGAGGACTAGGTTCGAATCGCGGAAAACCGAAAAGGATCACGTCGTGGCAGCCGGGGCGTGGTCCTTTTTTTGTTCAGCGCGAGGGCCGTTCGGCGGGAAAGGGTAGGGGTATTCATGGAGATTGTGGTGGCCATCACGGGCGCCTCGGGCGTGGCCATCGGCGCCCGGTTACTTTCGGTGTTGGCCCAAGAGGGCCGACACTGCGTTCACCTGCTCGTCTCGCGGGGGGCTGAGTCAGTGATCGCCCACGAACTGAGCCGGGACACGCCCTTGCCGGCAAATTATCGCTGGGATGTGCAGGATCTGACAGCGCCCCTTGCCAGCTCGTCCCGCGCCCCCGAGGCCATGGTCGTCGCCCCCTGTTCCCTCAAGACTCTGGCGGCCATTGCCCACGGCTATGCCGACGACCTGATCGTGCGCGTGGCCGATGGGATGCTGCGCTTGGGCCGTCCCCTTGTGCTCATGCCCCGGGAAACACCCTTGTCGTTGCCCGCCATCGAGAACATGAGGCGGGCCAAACAGGCGGGCGCCATCCTGTTGCCGCCTATGGTGGCCTACTACCCCCAGCCCCAA
>CAYVLO010000278.1:0-4896 GCA_964452125.1 uncultured Anaerolineaceae bacterium
CGGCATCCACCGCCGGATCGGGCACCAAGTGCACCATCACGCCGGTGTGGGCGATCTCGCCGCGCTGATACGCCAGAAAGGCGCGCTCGATGGCGTGGGTTCCCGGAAAGGTACCGGGCAGAGCCGGGTGCAGGTTGATCACCCGGGAGGGAAATCGATCCAAAAAGGCCTCGCTCAGCACGTGCATCCAGCCGGCCAACACCACCCACTCCGCGTCAAAGGCCTGGACCATGCGCGCCAGGTCGGCGTCGTAGGCCTGGCGCGGGGCGTTGGCGACCTTGTAAGGGGCAAAGGGGAAATAGACCACCGGGACGCCGCGTTGGATGGCCCGGGTGATGCCATAGGCTTCCCGGCGATTCGAGACGACGAGGGCCACCTGCACGTCGGGCAACTGCCCGGCGGCGACGGCATCCAGGATCGCCTGCTGATTGGAACCAAAGCCAGAAATCAGGATCGCAATGCGCTTCATGTTTCCTCCTCGATCAAGCATCTCATCATGGACACAAGATCGACGCTCACAGGCGGACGCGGGACCCGGTCGAATCCCAGGGAATGGCGTGGCCCAGAACGAGGGTCTCGGGCAGGGCCGCTCGCGCCAAAGAAACCTGCTCCGGGGCGATCAACACCACCAGGCCCACCCCCATGTTAAACACTCGGTACATTTCCATCTCGTCCACCCGTCCACGGGCCTGGATCAGGCGAAAGATGGGCGGCACCCGCCAGGCGGAGCGGTCGATTTCGACCCCAACCCCCGGCGGAAGAATGCGAGGGATATTGTCCAGGAACCCGCCGCCGGTGATATGGGCCATGCCTTTGACCTTCACGCCCGCAGCCCACAGCGCCTCGATCTCGCGCAGATAGGGCCGGTGGGGCGCCAGCAGCAGTTCGCCCAGGGGGCGGCCCAGCTCCGGCAGCACGGTCTCCCAGCCGATGCCCTTCAGGGCGCGGCGGGCGAGGGAAAACCCGTTGGTGTGTAACCCCGACGAAGCCAACCCCAGGCAGAGATCGCCCGGCTGAATGGTCCGCCCGTCGACGATGTCGGCTCGCTCCACCCAGCCCACAATCGTGCCCGCCAGGTCAAACTCGTTGGGGCAATAAACGCCGGGCAGTTCAGCCGTCTCGCCGCCGATCAAGGCGCAGCCCAGCGCCCCGCAGGCCTCGGCGCAGCCGCCCACGGCAGCCGCCACCTGTTCCGGATGGAGCTTGCTCGAGGCGAAATAATCCAGGAAAAAGAGCGGCCGCGCGCCCTGGACCAAGATGTCGTTGACGCAATGGTTGACCAGATCCTGGCCGATGGTGTCAAAGCGACCCATCGCCGCCGCGATCATGGTCTTGGTGCCGACGCCATCGGTAGAGGCCACCAGCACCGGATCCTGGGCCTGGATCGCTTCGCGTAACGCAAACAACCCGCCAAAAAGTCCGATGTCGGCCAGAACGGCCGGGGTGTGGGTCTTGCGGACCGCCTCGCGCATCAGTGCGACGGCCCGGTTGCCGGCCTCGATATCCACTCCGGCGCTCGCATAGGCGCTCCCCTGCCCAGGCGCCCCCTCGAAGGAAGGCAAGGGGGGCGAAAGGGTCGGTATGGCAATGTCCTGCCGGACCTGCGCCCCCTCAAAGTGGATCTCTCCGACGCCAGCATAGGCCCGCTGGCGGGCCTCCTCCAGGTTGGCTCCGGTGGCCGTCACCGCCAGCACGCGCCCACCCGCCGTCACCAATCGATCGCCCTCCTGCCTGGTGCCCGCCTGAAAGACGGTTACATCGGGACGGGCCGCAGCTTGGACCACGCCCGTGATCTCGCGCCCCTTCTCGTAGGCGCCAGGATAGCCCTTGGAAGCCATCACCAGGGTGACGGCGTGGGCCGGTTTCCAGGTGATCTCGACCTCGTGCAGCCGCTCTTCCAGGCAGGCCAGGAAAACATCCACCAGGTCGCTTTCCAGGAGGGGCAACAGCACCTGGGTTTCGGGGTCGCCAAAGCGGGCGTTGAACTCGAGTACCCGCGGACCCTCCTCGGTCAGCATCAGCCCGGCGTACAGCACCCCGACGTAGGGCGTGCCCCGGCGACGCATGCCGTCGATGACCGGTTGCAGGATGCGGACCCTCAGCTCCTCGACCAGCGCAGGCGGCAGATAGGGCGAGGGGGCATAGCCACCCATGCCGCCGGTGTTGGGTCCCACGTCGCCATCGCCCAGCCGCTTGTAGTCGCGGGCGGGCCACATGGGCACCACCGTCCGCCCATCGCAAAAGGCCAGCAGCGAGGCTTCCTCGCCCACCAGGCAGTCCTCGATGAGCACCTCGTCGCCCGCCGGGCCAAAGACGCGCTCGACCATTATCTGCCGCAGGGCCTCCTCGGCTTCCTGCCTCGCCGAGCAGACCAACACCCCCTTGCCGGCCGCCAACCCACTGGCTTTGACGACCACCGGCGTTTCCCGCTGGCTCAGGTAGGCCTGGGCGGCGCCATAGTCGCGAAAGATAGCGCCCATGCCCGTCGGGATGCCCTCTTCGATCATGAAGCGCTTGGCAAAGGCTTTGGAGCCCTCCAGGCGAGCCGCTGCCGCGCTGGGGCCAAAGGCCCGCAGCCCGGCCTGGACAAAGGCATCCACCACCCCGGTCACCAGCGGCGCCTCCGGTCCGACGACCGTCAGATCGATCGACTCCTGGCGGGCAAAGGCCACCAGCGCCTCGATCTGTTCGGCATCGATGGGCACGTTCTGGCCCACGGCAGCCGTACCGCCGTTGCCCGGTGCGATGAACAGGCGATCCACCTGGGGCGAAGAGGCCAACTTCCACGCCAGGGCGTGCTCGCGCCCTCCCGAACCGATAATCAGAACTCGCATGGTTTCTCTCCGTTCGCAAAACGGCGCTGAGCTAGAGTTCAAACATGTCCTTGCCCGTGCCTGCCAGGGCCGGGACGGGATAGTCGCCGGTGAAGCAGGCCAGACAGTGTTGGCCGCGGGCGCGGCCCACTGCCTCCAGCAACCCCTCGAGCGAAAGATAGCCCAGGCTATCGACGTTGATGTGACGGGCGATCTCGGCTTCCGTCAGGCGATGGGCGATCAGCTCCTCGCGGGTGGCCATGTCCACACCCATGAAACAAGGATGGCGGATGGGCGGCGAGGCCACGCGCATGTGCACCTCGGTGGCCCCGGCTCGACGCAAAAGATCCACCATCGGGCCGCTGGTGGTGCCCCGGACGATGGAATCGTCCACCAGGACGATGCGCTTGCCGCTCAACGAGTCGGGCAGGGGATTGTACTTGAGGGCAACCCCCATACGGCGCAGCCGGTCGTCGGGTTGGATAAAGGTCCGGCCAATATAGCGGTTCTTGATCAGCCCCTCGCCAAAGGGAATGCGGCTTTGGTGGGCAAAGCCGATGGCGTGGGCCGTGGCCGAATCGGGGATGGCCAGGACCATATCGGCATCCACCGGATGTTCCTGAGCCAGCCGTTCGCCCAGGTGACGGCGCACGCGGTGGACGGAGCGACCTTCCAGGAGGGAATCGGGGCGGGCAAAATAGATGTACTCGAACACACACAGCGCCCGTTCGCTGGCAGGTTCCACTCCCTGCCAGGTCGTCACGCCGTTGGCATCCAACCGCACGATCTCACCCGGCGCGATCTCGCGCACAAAGTTGGCGCCGATGGTTCCCAGCGCGCACGATTCGGAGGTGACCGCCCAGCCGCTGTCGTTGAGCTGGCCCAAGCACAGCGGCCGAAAGCCCCAAGGATCGCGCGCCGCATAGACCGCTTTGCGGGTGAGGATGGTCAGCGAATAGGCGCCCTGGGCCCGCGACATGAAATCGGCAATGCGCGCGTCCCAAGAGTCGCCCGAGGCCCCGGCCAACATTTGGGTGATGACCTCACTATCGGAAGAGGAGACCAATCCGACCCCCCGATCCAACAGGTCGCGGCGCAAGACCGGCGCATTGGTCAGGTTGCCGTTGTGGGCAATGCCCAGGGGCCCCAACGCCGTTTCGATGAGGTAGGGCTGGGCGTTACGCAAGTGGGGCGTCCCGGTAGTCGAATACCGGTTGTGGCCAATGGCCAGATCCCCTTGCAGGTATTTCAGGTTCTCCTCGTTGAACACCTGCGATACCAACCCCAGCCCTTTATGAATGTGGGCCATGCGGCCATCGGAGGTGGCGATGCCGGCGCTCTCCTGGCCCCGATGCTGAAGGGCATAGAGGGCGAAAAAAGCCAGCCGGGCCACCTGACTGCCCGGGGCATAGATGCCGCACACCCCGCACTCTTCTCGAGCTTTGTCGATCATTCCATTATCACTTTCGTAGGGAGGCGTCGGCCTCCAAGAGTCGTTGGCGCTGAGCCTCTTGCACGGCCCCGATCCGTTGCCGGAGGGTGGGGTCGGCCAGGCTCAACATCTTGGCGGCCAACAAGGCGGCCGCTTCGGGTTCCAGAACCACAGCCGGGGCCACACCCGAGGGCATTCGCAGCGAAGAAAACAGATCGCTCCCGGCAAACTTTTCCGCATAGGGCGGGCAGGCGATGACCGGCCTGCTCACCTGAGCATCCACCAGACCGCTGAGGGCGTTGCTGCGCCCGGCGACGGTGATATAGACCTTGGGGCGTGGATCGGCCTCGTACTCGGCCAGCATCTCCAACACATAGTGCGGCACCTTGTGGGCCGAAGCCACCCGCATCTCCGAGGGAACACCGAACGAATCCAAGGCCCCGGTGATTTTCTCGCCCAATGGCAGATCGCTGGGGGAACCCAGGATGATGACCACCAACATCCTACACCTCCCTTTTCCTGAAAGCAACCCAGTCGCCCGGCTTGTTGCCTTGTCTATGGCCGGTACGCCTGCAGGGCGGCCTCAACGCGCGGGCCAGCCGGATAGGCGCCCGGATCAAAGGGCCGGCCGGTGAGCATTTCATAGAGCGC
>CAYVLO010000279.1:0-4895 GCA_964452125.1 uncultured Anaerolineaceae bacterium
GGTCTCGAGAGTCTCGTCGTTTGCCCATGGGACGGTCTCTCTGGCGGGGCGTAGGCGTTTCTGGAATGCCGTCGCCCCTACAATAGGCCTGGATGATTTCGTGAAATTCGTGGCCCAACCGCCCTGCCCGCGGGCCCATGTCAGTCCTCGAGGGCAGGAGCAGGCGCCGGCTGGGCCTCGCGGGCCGCTGCCTGTTCGGCCTGGCGGGCGCCGCGCCGGGCCAAGAGGTTAATGGCATAAAAGCCACCGACAAAGAGCACAGCAAAAGCCACCACAGCCAGGTCGAAATATTGGTCCAGGAACGCCTTCACAGGCTCGCCAAAGAGCTGGATCGCCAGCCCGACCAGAAAAAAGCGCCCGCCGCGCCCGGCGATGGTCGCCAGGAGAAACCGCTTCAGGTCCAGGCCAAAGGCGCCGGCCGAGATGGAAAAGAGCTTGTAGGGAATGGGTGTAAAGCCAGCCATCCCCACGGCCCACACGTCGTAGCGCTGATAGTACCCTTGCACCAGGGCGATCTTTTCCGCCTTGAAAAAGCGCTGCAACAGCGGGCGCCCGCCCTTGTTGCCGATGAAAAAGCCCAGAATGCCCCCCAAGGTCGAGCCTGCGGTGGCAATGGCGGCAAAGATCAGCGCCCAATGGGTCTGGGCCAGGGCCAGGGGGATGAGCAAGACGTCCGGCGGCACCGGAAAAAAGGAGGACTCGGCAAAGGCAATGAGAAACAACGCCAGCCCGCCATAGGGCGTGGCGGCCCAGCCGATGGTCCATTCTACCAGACTACGCACGAATTCCATAGATACTCCCCGTTACATACTTGGCCGGGCGCCCAAGGGCAGCGCCCAAATGAGGGACCAGTATACCCCAAACTGAAAAAAACCGCCAGAACGGCGGATGGTGTGGATCGGGACCCGGCGGGCATCCCCATCTCTTTGGGGCTTTTGGGGGCGAGGCGGCCCAGGACAGGCCTCGCCCCCTCGCGGTGTGCCTATTCTCGCGCGGCCCCCAGCACGAATTCCGACTGGGCGCCCTGATATTTCTCGTCGAACAGATCGGGGTTGTAGATTGCCCGGCGCGAGGGACAGCGATCCCGCGAGCAGAGCTGGCAACTGGCAAAGGATTTCTCTGTCGGGAAGAGAAAACCCGATACCGACTTGGACGGGACCATCAGCATGCTGTCGGTCAACCGGACGCCCAGATCCTCGGCGGCGCCGCCAAAGAGGGAGAACAGGGACCGCTGAGCCTGGATGGGCCAATCGGGCAGCGAGCCCGGGTTCATGGTGGCCGTACGGCCCAGTTTGAACCGCTCCTCCAGGTGCGATTCGAGGACCGTGAGCGCCTCCCGCAGCGCTTCCTCGGCAATCTCGTCGGCATAGTACCGCGGCAGGAGTTCCTCCTGAGAAGCGGCCCAGTCGTGCAATTCGAGCCCGCAGGTGACCACAAAAGGAAAGACCCGGTGCGTGTTCTCCAGGTTGACGCGGAGCACGCGGCTGTTGAACGAGGTGCCCTCGACCATCACCTCGCGGTCGCTCACGAGATCGACAAAGGCCTCGCCGTACATCGCCCGCGGCCGGGCGATGGCCTCCGCCTCGCGAGCCAGGCGCTCCACCTGCGGGCCCCAGCTCGAACCCTCTTTGATTCGGAATTTCTTTTTCAGCTTTTCGAAATCGGGCTGAAAGGGAATGTTTTCCAGTACCACGACATCCATCAAACCCTATCCTCCGTTCCCGTTTTGTATTTTGAACCTTCTGGTAGAATATTCGATTAATTGCATGAAGGATACACCCAAAAGGATGATCTGTCAAGTCCGGCCCTCTCTGCGCCAGCAATTCTGAATCTAGCCGGCGTCGTTCCTGCCGTACGGGCGCATTCGTCAAAGACCTCCGAGATTTCGAAAATCTCGGAGGTCTCCAGGGGCGCCCCTTGTGGTCGCCCCATTTCGCGCCCATCAGGGCATGCCCCTGCCATCATACCCGCGGTAGGGGCGACGCATGCGTCGCCCCTACGATGCGCATCGAGATTTCGTGAAATTCGTGCAATTCGTGGCCGATCTCCGACTCTGTACCCGCGGGCCGAGTCCATGGACCCCCGCTTGCGCGGGGGTGACGTGCGGGCGGCGGGGGTGACGACCACGAAACAACCGGAAATCGTACAGGCGCACCAACCGCGCCCCGTCTTGACCATTCCTCCCGAACGATGTACACTGGACCGCGCCGGACACCCGGCCCAAATCCTGGGGAAAGGAACACCCACGTGGACCTGAGCTACGAACCGATCACCTTACGATTGGAGACGCCCTTTCGCATCGCCCATGGCGTGAGCGAAACGCGCCACAACGTCCTGGTGCGCCTGACCGACGGCCCCTGGACGGGCCTGGGCGAAGCGGCGCCGGTGCGCCAGCACCACGAGACCCAGGCCGACGTGCAGGCCTATTTGGCCGGCGTCTCGCTGCCCGGCGACGACCCCTTCCAGCTTGAGACGGTCCTCGCCTCGCTGCCCGCGGGCAGCCGGGCCGCCCGCGCCGCCCTCGACATCGCCCTCCACGACCTGGTGGCCCAACGGCTGGGCGTCCCCCTGTATCGCCTGTGGGGACTGGACCCGGCCTGCGCCCCCTGCACCTCCTTTACCCTGGGCATTGGCCCGGTGGACGAGGTGCGCCAGCGCGCCGCCGAGGCCGCCGAACAGTTTCCCATCCTCAAGCTCAAATTGGACGCCGACGAGGACCACAGCCTGGCGCTGGTGCGCGCCGTGGCCCGGGCGACCTCTGCCCGGCTGCTGGTGGACGCCAACTGCGCCTGGACCGTCGACCAGGCCCTGCGCCTGATCCCGCGGCTGGCCGACCTGGGCGTCGAGTTCGTCGAGCAGCCCCTGGCTGAAGACGACCTGGACGGCCTGCGCCGCCTGCGTCCGGCGTCGCCCTTGCCCATCTTTGCCGACGAGCCGGTGCGCGCCGCCGCCGACATCCCGCGCCTGGCCGACTGCGTCGACGGCGTCAGCATCAAGGTCATGAAGGCCGGCGGCCTGCGCGAGGCCCTGCGGGCCATCGCCGTGGCCCGCGCCCACGGCCTCCAGGTGATGGTCAGTTGCATGGTCGAGACCTCGGTGGGCATCACCGCCGCCGCCCACCTATCGCCCCTGGCCGACTGGGCCGACCTGGACGGCCACCTGCTCATCAGCAACGATCCCTACACCGGCGTGGGCGTGGACCGGGGGCGCCTGGTCCTTCCCCAGGATCCCGGCCTGGGGGTCGAGCCCCGTCCTTAGCGGGGGGCAGGCCCACCATTTCATCTGTTCGAGGAGGCAATTCTCCGAATGAAAGACTATCGCTCGCTTCTGGCTGAACTGGCCAAAGCCTATCGCGCCCACTCGCCCCGCTCGGCGGCCCTGCAAGAGCGGGCCGAGGCGGTCATGGTCGATGGCGGCAGCCACACCCTGCGCCTGCTGCACCCCTTCCCGCCGCGCATCGTCCGCGCCCAGGGAGCCTGGATCGAGGACGAGGACGGCCATCGCCTGTTGGATTTCTGGCAGGGCCACCTGGGCAACCTCCTGGGCCACAATCCCGAGATCGTCACCTCGGCTCTGGCCCAAGCCCTACACCAACCCTGGGGCCTCCAAACGGGGTTCACCGATGCCCTGCAGATCGAAACGGCCGAGGTCTTTTGCCGCCAGACCGGCTCCGAGCGGGTGCGTTTTACCACCAGCGGCACACTGGCCACCATGTATGCCATCTTTTTGGCCCGCGCCCACACCGGCCGTCGTTTGGTGATGAAGGTGGGCGGCGGCTGGCACGGCGCCCAACCCTGGGCCCTCAAGGGGGTGGATTTCCACGCCAACGGGGAGACGGGCTTTTCCAGCATCGAATCGGATGGCGTCCCCGAGTCGGTGGCGGGACAGGTCCTCCTCACCGGCTTTAACGATCCCGAGCGGCTGCGCGCCGATTTTGTCCAATGGGGCGATCAGCTCGCGGCCTTTATCCTCGAGCCCTTTCTCGGGGCTGGGGGCCATATCCCCGCCAGCCGCGAATACCTGCACGCCGCCCGCGAGCTGACCGACCGCTACGGCGTGGTTATGATCCTTGATGAGGTCATTTCCGGTTTTCGTTTCCGCGCCGGGAACCTCAGCGCCCTGTACGGCATCCAGCCCGACCTGGCTACCTACGGCAAGATCATGGGCGGCGGCATGCCGGTGTCGGCCGTGGGGGGGCGCGCCGAGATCATGGAGTTGAGTGGCCGCAAAGGGGGCGACCGCGTCAAGTTCTCGGGCGGTACCTATTCGGCCCACCCGGCCTCGATGCTGGCAGCCAAGGCGATGATGACCTATCTCAGCGAGCACGAGGCCGAGGTGTATCCCCGCCTGGCCCGCCTGGGCGCCCTCACCCGCCAGACGCTGGTGGAGGCCTTGGCTGCCGAGGGCGTGCAGGCCATCACCACTGGCAGCGATGCCGAAAGCCTGCCCGATAGCCCCATGTTTATGGTGCACTTCCCCCTCCAGGCCGGGGTGCGCGCCGACCGGCCCGAGGATCTGGCCAACCCGGCGCTGTTTGACACGGCCCTCAGCCGCCAGGTGTTGAATTTGGCGCTGTTGTTAGAAGATGTCTTTTTGATCAAAGGCCATGGCACGCTGACCCTGGCGCACACCGAGGCTGACATTCAGATCCTGGCCGATGCCTGCCGGCGCGCCATCCGGCGCGCCGGCAGGCGCCTTCGATAGGTGCGCCGCGCCCCCACACGCGGCCCCGCCGCCCTGCCGTAGGGGCCGGTTTCGCGCACCGTAGGGGCGACGCATGCGTCGCCCGCATCCGGGCACGGGCCCGACCCGCCACGAATGACACGAAATCCTCCAGGCTCATTGTAGGGGCGACGGCATTCCAGAAACGCCTACGCCCCGCCAGAGAGACCGTC
>CAYVLO010000280.1:0-4887 GCA_964452125.1 uncultured Anaerolineaceae bacterium
AAGCCCCAGCACGGTGAGCGCCCCCTTTGGGATTTTCCCCACGGCACGTTGGGCATGCGAGAGGTGGCGTCCTATTGGGTCTGCCAGGCGCTGGGCTGGGATCTCGTCCCCCCGACCGTGCTGCGCGAGGGACCGCATGGCCTGGGTTCTGTCCAGTGGTTTGTCGATGCTCAAGAAGGCGCCCACTTTTTCACCATCCAGGCCGAGCCTGCCTACACCGACGACCTCAAGAGGTTGGCCGCCTTTGACATCATCGCCAACAACGCGGACCGCAAGTCGGGGCACTGCCTGCTGGATCAGGACGGTCAATTGTGGGCCATCGACAATGCCCTCGCCTTTCATGCCGAGTACAAACTGCGGACTGTGATCTGGGACTTTATCGGGCAGCCTCTGCCCCTGGATCTCGTCGCCGATCTACAGGCGCTGGAGGCGCGCCTGTCGGAGGATTCCACGATGGGTCCGGCGCTGGCGCGGCTGCTCAGCGAGGCCGAAGTGGCTGCCTTTCGCCGGCGCCTGCGGCAGTTGATCACAGAGGGGCGCTACCCCGAGCCGGGCCCCGGCTATCCGGTGCCCTTTCCGTTGGTGTGAAGGCAAGCGAGACTACACAACAAAAGTCCTTCGCGGGCCTTGTTGGAAGCACTGTTTCCCAAACGCACCTCCCACGTGTGGCCGATCGCCTGAGCCGCACAAGGTGGCGCCCCATCCGGCACTTGCCGGACCCCAAAGTCGGGTCCGCATCCATTATGCGCCCTCGGGCGCAAACGAAATCAAAGGAGGAACCCTCATGAGCGAACAAACATTCGAATTGGGCCGGTGGTCCCTGGCCGATCTTCTGCCTGCCCCCAAAGGACCGGAACTGGAGGCCGTCCTCACTCGACTCGAAACCGCCGTCTCCGAACTGGAGAACCGACGGAGCCAGCTCTCGCCCGACATCCCGGTGAAGGATTTCCAGGATCTGATGGCGCTGGTCGAGTCGACCTACGAATTGGCGACGCGGCTGGGCGCCTATGGCATGCTGTGGTACTCGGAAGACACGCAGCACCAGGATGCCCTCGTGTTCCGAGGACGGATGGAAAAGGTCCTGACCCAGGCCCAGAACCGCACCCTCTTTTTCACCCTGTGGTGGAAAACATTGGACGATGAACCGGCGGCGCGCCTCCTGGCTGCCAGCGGCGACCAGGCCTACTATCTGGAATCGCTGCGCCGGTTCAAACCCTACACCCTCTCGGAGGCCGAAGAGAAGGTCATCAACCTCAAAGACGTCAACGGCGTCGATGCCCTCGAGACCGTGTACGACATGATCACCAACGCCTTCATGTTCAAGGTCGAGGTCGACGGCGAAATCAAAGAGCTTGCTCGCTCGCAATTGATGATCTATGCTCGGGATCCCCGTCCCGAGGTGCGAGCCGCGGTCTATCAGGAGTTGTACCGCGTCTTTGGCGAGCAGAGTACCATCTTGGGGCAGATCTACCAACATATCGTGCGCGACTGGGCCACCGAAAACCTGGATCTGCGCAAATTCCCCTCGCCCATTTCGGTGCGCAACCTGGGAAACGACATCCCCGATCTGGTGGTCGACACCTTGCTATCGGTCTGCCGTGAGAACGCCGGCCTGTTCCAGCGCTATTTCCGGCTCAAGGCCGGGTGGCTGGGGCTGGACAAGATGCGGCGCTACGACATCTATGCTCCCCTGACCACTTCCGACAAGACCTATTCCTTTGACAAAGCAGCCCGCATGGTGATGGACAGCCTGAACGCCTTTGCGCCGGTGCTGGCCGATCACGCTCGGCGCGTCTTTGATGAGAAACACCTCGATTCGGAGGTGCGCCCGCGCAAAGACATGGGCGCCTTTTGCGCAGGGGTCCTGCCAGGCGTAGCGCCCTGGGTGTTGGTCAACTTTAACGGCAAGGCCAACGACGTAGCCACACTGGCCCACGAGCTGGGCCATGCCATCCACGCATTGATGGCTGGGGAGCACTCGGTCCTCACCTTCCACTCTTCGCTGCCCTTGGCCGAGACGGCCTCGGTCTTTTCCGAGATGCTGCTCATGGAGCGGCTGTTGGCCGATGAGGCCGATCCCGCCGTGCGCCGCGACATTCTGGCCCGCTCGGTGGATGACACCTATGCCACCGTCATGCGCCAGGCCTACTTTGTCCTGTTCGAGCGCGAGGCCCACGCCCTGATCGAAGAGGGGCAGACCACCGACTATCTGGCCGAGCGCTACCTGGCCAATTTGCAGGAGCAATTCGGCGACAGCCTGGACTTGGGCGACGAATTCCGCTGGGAGTGGATTTCGATCCCCCACATCTATGGCACGCCCTTTTACTGCTACGCCTACAGTTTTGGGCAATTGCTGGTGCTGGCCCTGTACCGCCAATACAAGCAGGAGGGCAAGAGCTTTGTGCCCCGCTACCTGCGCATCCTGGCCCACGGTGGCTCCAAGAGCCCGGCGGCGATCCTGGAGGAAGCGGGCATCGACATGGCCTCGGCGGCCTTTTGGCAGGGGGGCTTTGACGTCATCGCCGACATGATCGACGCACTGGAACGACTGGCCTGAGGGCTCGTGCTCAAAAGCTCAGCACCCCCGAGGATGGGGGTGCTGAGCGCGAGTGCCGAGCGGTCCTGGTTCGCTTTGGCGCGGCTCAGGCATCCCACAGCGGCAGTTGGTGGGGTGGGCGCTTGCCATCGAGCAGCACAAAGGGCGCAGCTCGATCGACCACCGCCCCTGCCTTTTTGAGATCGCCCAACTCCTGGATCTTGGCCTCTCGCCGCCAACTCAGGATACGGGACACCGACTGGGGTCCCATGCCCGGAACGCGCAAAAGGTCCTGTCGCGGGGCGCGATTTACCTCGATGGGATACAGCTCGGGATGATTGCGGGCAAAGAGCAGCTTGGGATCGGCTTGCCGGGGCAGATTTCCTTCCCCGTCGAACATCAGATCCTCGTACCCAAAGCCGTAGAAACGCAGCAGCCAATCGGCCTGATACAGGCGGTGCTCCCGCCAGGCAGGGGTGGGGTTGAGACCATCCAGGGGCGTGCCGGGCACCGGCTGGAAGGCGCTGAAATAGGCCCGCCGCAGGTGGACCTCCTGATAGAGGCGCCAGGTCGTAGACAGAACCTCCTGGTCCGACTCGCCCGCCGCGCCGATCACAAACTGGGTCGTCTGCCCGGCTGGCGCCAACCGGCCGCCGCTGGCGTCGATCAAACGCTTGGCGACCTGCATGGGGCGGGCCAATTCGTCAAAGAAATCTTTGCGCGGCGCGATCTGGGCCAAACGTTCAGCGCTGGGGGCCTCCAGGTTGATCGACACCCGGTGGGCCAACTGCAAGGCCCTCTCCACGTGCGCTTCCGACACGCCGGGCAACAACTTGAGATGGACATAGCCGGTGAACTGGTATTGGGTGCGGATCAACTCGATGCAGGCCAGCATCCGGTCCATCGTCGGTTCGGCCCCATCGCACATGCCCGAACTGAGGAAAATGCCGTCGACCAGATCGGCGCGCTGCATTCGGTCAAAGGCGCGGGCCAGCTCTTCGGGGGTAAAGCGAGTGCGGGGCACATCCTGCCCGGCGCGGACGCTGCAATAGTAACAGTTCTTGTGGCAGATGTTGGTCAACAGCACCTTGAGGACGCGCACCCGCTTGCCATCGGGCAGGGAGGCGGGATAGATCCAGCGTCCCAAGTCGTCCCGCTTTCGCTCGGCAGCGCCGCAGGCACTGCACAGATCGTATTGGGCCGACTGGCCCAGGGTTTGGATCTTTTTCTCCAGGTCCACGCTCGCGCCCTCCTTGCCGATCCAGCATAGCACAAATGTTCTTCTTCGTCAAATCCATACACGACCTGTGAGGGGACACAGATGGGCCAATTTGCACCGACCGGCGGCCTATGGTATAGTTGAGCCCACACCCCATGCAAGTTGGGGATCGGCGAGAACCCGGGTCTTGCCATCCTTTTAGGAGATGGGTATGCTCTATCGCGAACGGGCTAGCGTCGTAGCCACACTCGTCGTATTGGGCCTGATTCTGGCCGCATTCCTTCAGATTCCGACCAGGACCTATAACCTGACCGTGCTCGGCTCGCCTCTGAGCATCAACCTCACCCAAACCGCCCTGATGGCGATCCTGCTGGTGGGCATCACCTGCGCCGGCACCGACGCCATTGTCCGCTCTCACCCGGCTATCCAATTTGTCGAGACCCGCTACAGCTTTGTCACCTGGACCCTGCCCGCATTGACCGTCCTGCTGGCAACGGTGCTGGTGCCTCAATTGCCCACCCGGCTGTACCAGATAGGCGGGCTCGTGGTGACGGGGCTGATTCTCATCCTGGTCATCAGCGCCGAGTATTACACCGTCGATCGGCACGACAGCCAGTATCTGACCGCTCGCCTGGGCCTGAACGCCTGGGCCTACCTGGTGGCCTTGATCCTCTTTGTCTTGATCTACTCGGCCAAATCTCGCAGTCTGGTTTCGGCCACAGCCGTAACGCTGGTCGGCACCCTGTTGGCGCTGGAACTGCTCCGTGGCGCAGGACGGGGGTTTGGGCGGACGGCCCTCTATGCCGCTATCGCCGGGTTGTGCACCGGGGAGATCATTTGGGCCATGAACTATTGGCGCATCTCGGGCGTCACCGGCGGGTTGATCCTGTTATTGGGGTTCTATGTGGCTACAGGGGTGGTCAACCAACAACTCCAGGGACGCATCAACCGTCGTGTGCTGATCGAATATGGCGCCGTGGCCCTGATCGGCTTGTTGATCCTCTTGCGCTTTGGCCCCTAGCCGAGTGCTGCCCTTTGTGCCATCGGTAGCTTCGTTTCCCAAGGGTTCAGGGTACCCACTGTAGCTCCCTGCCCCCGAGACGGGGGTATTCCGGATATTGGAAAGCACGGG
>CAYVLO010000281.1:0-2588 GCA_964452125.1 uncultured Anaerolineaceae bacterium
CTCTCGAGTTCCGCGATGGGCACCGGTTCCTGGCGAATGCGCTCGATCTGATCCAGGATGGCGCGGATGGTGGGCTCTACCCGGTCCGTTGCCACGCTGGCGAAAAGCCCCACCGAACCCGCATCCTGGAGGTTGGAAATGTAAGAGCCCACGCTATAGGCCAGCCCCAGCCTCTCTCGGATTTCCTGGAACAGGCGAGAACGCATTCCTTCCCCCAGCACGATATTCAGCAACCGCAGCGAAAAGCTGTCCGGGTCGTCGCGCGATAGGCCGGGGAAACTGAAACTGATCTGAGCCTGCTCCGTCTCGCGAAAGGCTGTTTGCACACAGGGTTCGCGGTGGATATGGTTGGGGGGCGCCGGCTCGTAGGTCATGGACGGGCCTGGTTCCCAGTCGCCCAAGTGGGCCTCTACCAATTTGACCGCTTCGGCATGGTCCACCAGGCCAGCCAGGCTGAGGATGGTATTGTCGGGCCGGTAGTGGGCCTTTTGGAAGGCGCGTAGGGCGTCCCGTCCCAAGGCAGCGACGCTATCCAGAGTGCCAGCGACGTCCCGGCCCAGGGGGTGGTTGGGCCATTGGAGTTCGTTGACCATGATCTGCGCCAGGCTGTCGGGCATGTCGGTCGAATAACTGATCTCTTCGCAGATGACGGTCCGTTCCTTCTCGACCTCGACCTGGTCAAAGGTTGCGTTGAGCAGCATATCGCTCAGCACATCCAGCGCGACTGGCAGATGGTCGGCAGCCACCTTGGCCCAATAGAGCGTCAGTTCGAGGCCGGTGCTGGCGTTGAACACGCCGCCTTTGCCTTCGATAGCCTCGGCAATGTCGCGGGCACAGGGACGGCGATCGGTGCCTTTAAAAAGCATGTGCTCGACGAAATGGGAGGCTCCAGCGAGCGCCTCTGGTTCGTAGCGCGAACCAACGCCGATAAAGAACCCCAGGCTCACCGACTGGAAATAGGGCATGGTGACGGTGAGAACGCGAAGACCATTGTTCAGCGTAGATAATTGGTACATTTATTGACCTTTGAGTTGTTGAAGGTAATAGGCTGCCTGCTCAGTAGCCATCGGGTCTATGCCCGAATCCAATTCCTGGAATCGCTCAAAGGCCTGGATGGCCTCTGCGCTGTTGCCCAATTGCAGTTGGACGACGCCCAATCCGAAATGGGCTTCGGCTAACTGGGGGGCAAGCTCTACAGCTCGGCGATATTCGTCCATGGCTTTGTCGAATTGCCCCAACTGAAAGAGGGCTGCGGCCAAGTTCGAATGGATGTCGGCGTCGCCCGGCGCCAGGGCGATGGCTTGCTGGTACTGGGTGATGGCCTGCTCCAGATCCCCCATCTGGTAATAGGCGACCCCCAGATTGCTCCGGGCCGACACGTGCCCCGGATCTGCTTGGAGCACCAATTGATACTCGGCGATTGCCTTGTCAAACTCGCCCGATTGGGTGTAGACGTTCCCTTGCTGAAAGTGATCCGCAGTATCCGTCGGCGCCGTCAGTAGGGCCGGTGTGGTTGCCCCCCAAGCTGCCAGCGCGAGCAGAAGGATGAACAACAAGGTAGAGCCTATTCCACCCCTTTGTTGCATTGTGACCTCCATGTGATGCCGATACACAAACCCTACACGATCCGAAATGCATCCACCAGGGTGCACCGTCGCACCCGGGCAAAGTGGATGGCATGGGTCACCCCTTCGCCGGTGGGGCTGGCAATGGAAAAGGAAGTAAAGCCTTCTCCGCCAAAGCCCAACCCGGCCAGGCTGGGGCCATTCTTCACAAAGATACTGGTATTGATCTCGCGCGACATTCGGCTCAGGACGTCCAGATTCTTGGAATGGCACATGGCCGTGTGGCCCATGCCCTGTTCGACGGCTTTGGCCAGGTCGATTCCCTCGTCGGCGTTGCGCACTCGCACCAGGGGAATGACCGGCATCAACTGCTCGGTCCAGACCAGAGGGTGTTGGGCATCGGTCTCGGCCAACACCAGCCGCACCGATTCGTCGACCTGGATGCCAATTTTCTGCAGAATCACCTGCGGCGATTTTCCCACCAACGCCTTGTTGACCACGCCATGCTTGCCGGGCCCGCGGTCCTCGGCCATGATGACCTTCATCAGCCGGTCGAGTTGCTCGCGGCTGATCTCGACGGCGCCGCGCTGGCGCATATAGGCTTTGAGCGGGTCGGCAATGGCCTCCACGGCCAAAATCTCTTTTTCCAGGATGCACACCAGGTTGTTATCGAACGAGGCGCCTTTGACAATGTCGCGGGCGGCGTGTTCCAGGTCGGCGGTTTCGTCGACGACGACGGGTGGATTGCCCGGTCCGGCGCAGATGGCCTTTTTGCCCGATTGCATGGCCTCGCGGACTACCCCGGGTCCGCCGGTGACCATCAAAAGGCGGATGGCAGGGTGCCGCATCAGGCGTTGGGCGCTGTCGATGGTCGGCTCTTGGGGGCAGGTGAGCAGGTTGGGTGGGCCGCCTGCCTGCTGGATGGCCTCGTTCAAGACGTGGATCGTCTGAGCGGAGCAGTTTTTGGCGGCAGGGTGGGCGTTGAACACTACTGCGTTCCCGGCGGCGATCATGCCGATGCTG
>CAYVLO010000281.1:2598-4880 GCA_964452125.1 uncultured Anaerolineaceae bacterium
AGCTCCACCAGGGTCAGTCCCCGGTCGCCCGTCCATGCCCGCGCCTGCAGGGCTTCGGTGCCCGGCGTTCGGGCAGCCACCAGGAGGTTCTTTTCCAGCTTGTCCTCCGGGCGGCCCATGCCCGTCTCCTGCCAGGCTACTCGGGCGAGGACCGGCCCGTGCTCGCGGGCAGCCTGACGCATGGCCGCCAGGAGCATTTCCCGGCGTTCCAGGGGAAGCTCCATCAAGCGTTGCTGCGCCGCTGAGGCGGCGGCGATGGCCGCATCTACTGTGGCAAAGACGCCGCGCATGCCTGCCACTGGGATTGGGGGCACGGATGGCGATGGGGTTGGCGCGGGCGCAGGACCGGACGCGGGCTCCTGAGGCCGCAGATCGGCCACTGCCCTTTGTACGAGTTCGGCTATGCGCTTTTCGTCCAACGACAGCGTCATGCGCCTTGCCTTTCCCTTGCCCTGACCTCAGGCTGAGGTCCATCCGGTTTCCACGCCTTGGGCGCCGGGCCCAGAGCCTGTTAGAACTTTTGGAATTTCACCTGGCCGTTGACTTCCCATGTATCGACCACGGCCATCAGCACCGCGTCGCACGGCTTTTTGTCGGTGACGACGGTTTGCCTTGCCGATGAGCCGGTGGCATATAGCACCACGTCGCCAACGCCCGCCTGCACTGCATCGGCGGCGACGATGTACTCGCCGGTTTCGGCGCCGTCGATGGTCAGCCGCTTGACCACCAACAGCTTAAAGCCTTCCAGCTTTTCATCCTTGCGGTCGGCCACCAGGGTGCCGACTACTTTGCCAAGAAGCATGGCTCACTCTCCCCACAAATAGGCTGGCTCAGACTGGGAGCGAATCGGCAAAGGCGCGAACCCGCTGCCGTGCATTCTCCTTCAGAGGCGCGCCGTGCCCAAAACAGCACACCCGGAAATCCAGATCGGCGATTCGGTGGATTGAAGCGCGAGCTTGGGCTGGATCCGGGGCGACGATCTGCGGAGGTTCGCCCAAATGCCCGCGTTTGTAGTTCAGGGCATCGCCTACAACCACAATCCTCCGTTCGGGATGATAGTAGCATACACTCCCTGGAGTGTGGCCTGGTACGTGTACAACCTCCCAATCTCCCAACCTCTGTCCATCGGCAACGGCCCGGTCAACCTGCACCGGCTGATACCGGAAAAGATGGCGAATGGAGCCGTTAAAGGCCTGCTGCAAAAAACCCGAGCCGGGCACTGGTCCCAGTTCCCGCTCCCGCCGTCCTTCGACCAAGGGCGCGTCGGCTTGATGAACTACCACCTGGGCTCCCGAGCGTTGCTTCAGGGCAGCCACACTGCCCATGTGGTCGATGTCGCCATGAGTGATCCAGATCTCATCCACCGCTTCTGGCGGGCGGCCCAACGCTGCCAGGTGCTGCCAGATGGCTTTTTCGCGGCCCGGCATGGCGGCGTCGATCAGGATGGTGCGCTCTCGCTCCAGGAGAATATAGACCTTTACGTCCCAGATATGGTCTACCCAGTGGAGGCCGGGCGCCACTTCCATGTCTATGCTCCTCGTTGCGCGTCCCCAACCCGTACCCAGGCTGTTCGCCCATCGGAGCCTGTTGGTTCCGGGTTTTCCGGGCACGGGGCAGCAGGGATCGCCGGTGGTTCTGCCCTTATTCGCCCATCTCCTCCAAAACCTGCTCGCGGCGGCCCAAGGGTAGCACCAGGTCGACGTTGGCGTGTGGCCGGGGGATGACGTGGACCGAGACCACTTCACCGACCTTTTCTGCCCCACGCACGCCCGCCTCGACGGCGGCCTTGCAGGCAGCCACGTCGCCGCGGACGACAGCGGTCACATAGCCGCCACCGGTCTTTTCATAGCTCACCAATTCTACCTTGGCGGCCTTGACCATGGCGTCGGCTGCTTCGACCACCGCAGCGAACCCCTTTGTTTCAATCATGCCCAATGCTTCTGCCATTTCGTTGTTCCCCTCCTTACCATGGAAGTGATGTCAATCCCTAACCGGCGCCGCGGGTCCGAGCTAGTCCTTGCGCTGCGATTCGACCGTACGACCGGCAATGTCTTCAATGGCCTGCACGGCGGCGCTGTAGCCCGCCATAATGTCGCGCTCCTCACCGCCCAAATAGACCCGCCCAAAGCTGCCAAAGGGACGCACCTCGACGATGTTGATCTCGGCGGCCTTTTCGGCTTCGTTGGCCGCCAACACCGCATAGGCTGCCGGCTCGACTTCCATAATGTACAGGGTCTGGTCGGCGATTAGCATCATACCGTTGCGGTTGCGGTTGATGAGCT
>CAYVLO010000282.1:0-4874 GCA_964452125.1 uncultured Anaerolineaceae bacterium
TGCGGCCGATACCCAGCCCAAGAAGGGGCGCCCGAATCAGCAGCGGCGCGCGCCCTCGAACGGCTCCCGGGGCAGCGGTCGCCAGGATGGCGGCCGCCAGGACGGCGGACGTACGACGGGGCCCGCCCAATCGGCCCAGCGGCGCCGGCCGGCCGTTTCTACGCGATAACTTGACCTCCGACACTACCCGATCGGGTAGTTTTTACGCCCTTTTCCATCACCTGAAAGGGGCATCGGGAGGGCCTGAGCACGGCCCAAACGACCCATCGAAAAGATGGGTCGTTTGTTATCCAAAAATGGGCATCCTGGCTGTATCGCATCCAGCGCGAGTGTGTTAGAATAGGCTGGGATAGGGGCCCTGGCGTCGAGAGACGTCTTTCGTGGTGTGTAGCCCGGAAATTTCGAGAATTGTGGCCCCCCCATCTTTGTCATTCTCGACGTCATGCGCACCTCCGACATGCCGTATGCCGACGTCGTCGTGCCGGTGTGCACCATCGCTTTGTGGTGGTGATGGCGGCGGTCAATGGTTTTGCCTCGGCGGTGGACATTGCGGCGGTGGCGGGGTTGTTGGAGCGGTTCGGCCTGCAAGGGCTGGGTTTTTGTCTGGGGGTGGCCATGAACCTGCTGCCGGCGCTGCAAGAATCGGCCACCAACGCCTGGCGGAGCCTGTGGATGCGGGGTGGGCTGCGGCAGCGGCGGTGGCGGGGGCTGCAACTGCTGTTGGTGACGGTGGTGAGCAACGCCCTGCGCCGGGCGGAAGAGATCGCCCTGGCAGCCGAGTCGCGGGCCTTTACGCCCGAGCGCTCGCGGCCCATGCCCATCCAGGCCGGTCAGTGGGATCTACTGGCGACGGCCCTGGCGTCTCTGACGCTTCTGGCCTTGTGCTTTGTCGGGTAGTTGTGGCATAATAGCTGCAGAAATGCGTGATAGGTGATGCAGGTATGAAGATCCCTCTGGTGACGTTCGTGGGCCGCTCGGGCTCGGGCAAAACCACCCTGTTGGTCAAATTGATCGCCGAACTGACCGCTCGCGGCTATCGGATCGCGACGATCAAACATCATTCTCACTCGAACTTTGAGATCGATCAGCCGGGCAAAGATAGCTGGCGCCACGTGCAGGCGGGCAGCCGCCACACGATCATCTCGGCGCCAGCCAAGATGGCCTCCATCCGGTTCTTGGATCAGGAACTGTCGTTGGAAGAAGCCGCCTTTGGCATCTCGGGCGTCGATCTGATCCTGGTGGAAGGCTACAAGCAGGCCAAGGTACCCACCATCGAAGTGGTGCGGGCGGCCAACAGCCCGGATCTGGTCGGGCAGCCGGCCTACCGCATTGCGGTGATGACCGATATGGACCTGGACGTGGATGTGCCGCGCTACTTGCTGGACGATGTCCAGGGGATAGCCGACTTGATCGAGGAACGCTTTTTGCGGACGCCGGTCTCCCGGGGTCGGGTCCACATCGCGGGTCAATCGCTGGTTCGGAGGGCGGGCGATGGCTCGACCCGGATCTCGTACGACGAGGCCCTGGCCCAAACCCTGGAAAAGGTTTCGCCCCTAGACGCCGAAGAAGTGGACCTGGCGCAATCCAGTGGGCGGGTGGTGGCCCGAGACCTGGGCGCCCTGGTCGACTCGCCGTCGGTGGATGCCTCGTTGAAGGATGGATATGCCATTCGCTCCGACGACATTGCCGAGGCGAGCCCGAAAAGCCCCGTTCGCCTTCAGCTCCAAGGCCTGGCGGCAGCCGGCGAGGCCTGGGGTGGCACCGTGGAACCGGGAATGGCGGTGCGGATCCTCACCGGGGCGCCCATTCCCCAGGGAGCCCAGGCCGTCATCTCGGAAGAGTTCACCCGTCACGAAGGCCAGACTGTTACTGTGGCCAACAATGCCGAGCCGGGCCGGAACATTCTGCTCAAAGGCAGCGACGTGGCCATCGGGCAAAAGATCGTGATGGCGGGCGAACTGCTAAGACCGACCCAGGTGGGCCTGCTGGCGGCGGCGGGCTATGCCCGTGTGCCCGTCATTCGGCGTCCCCGGGTGGCGATCCTGGCTACGGGCGATGAGGTCGTGGCCCCCGGCAACCCGCTGGCCGAAGGCAAGCTCTATGCCAGCAACCTGGTGACTCTGGCGGCCTGGTGCACCCAGTATGGGATGGAGGTGACCACGGCCGTGGTCCAGGATTGTGAGGACCAGATCCGCGCCGAACTGCTGGCCTGCCTCGAAAACCACGACGCCATCCTCACCAGCGGCGGGGCCTGGACCGGCGACCGGGACCTGGTGGTCCGCATCCTGGACGAGTTGGGTTGGCAAAAGGTCTATCACCGGGTGCGCATCGGGCCGGGCAAGGCGGTGGGCTTTGGGCTGTGGCAGGGCAAGTTGGTCTTTTGCCTGCCGGGGGGGCCGCCCTCCAACCACATGGCCTTTCTGCAACTGGCCCTGCCGGGCCTTCACCGGCTGGAGGGCCGAGCCCGGCCTGGCCTGCCGGTGGCGGTGGCGCGTTTGGGCGAGCCGATCCGGGGACAGATGGACTGGACCCAGTTTGTGCATGGCCGCCTGGAAATGAATGGCGCGGGGCCAGTGTTCTATCCGATGCGCATGAAGAGCCGCCTGCAGGAGATGGCCCAGATGGAGGCCCTGGTGCGGGTCCCCGAAGGCACCGAGTGGCTCCCTGCGGGAATCATGATTCCAGTCCAGGTGCTGGCATCCGGTCACACCTGGGGAGGCTAAAGGGATGGCGCATATTCCTGTCATCAATATTGTGGGCAAGTCCAAGTCGGGCCGCACCACGCTCGTGGAGAAGCTGATCCGCGAGCTGAAGCAGCGTGGCTACAGGGTGGGCACCATCAAGCACCATTCCCACCCCGGCTTTGAGGTGGACAAGCCGGGCAAGGACACCTGGCGGCATGCCCAGGCCGGCAGCGATCACGTGGTCATTTCCGCGCCCGACAAGATCGCGTCCATCCGTCTGGTGGAGCGCGAGCCCGATCTGTACGAAATTGCGGCCACGATGACCGACGTGGATGTGATCCTGACCGAGGGCTACCTGCGCTCGGGCCAGTATCGGATCGAGGTGGTGCGGGCGGAGCGGAGCCGGGAGCCCATTTGCCAGCCGGAAGAACTCCTGGCCCTGGCCAGCGATATCGAATTGCCCTACGATCTACCCTGTTTCGATCTCGACGATGCCGCCGGCATGGCCGACCTGATCGAGGGGTTGATGTAGCCATGGAGGAAAAGGTCGGCCGGGATGCACCGGTGACTGGGGTGATCCTGGCGGGCGGCGCCAGTCGCCGCATGGGGCGGAACAAGGCCCTTCTCGAGTTGGAGGGCCGGCCTCTGATCGAAGTAGTGGCCGCTCGGCTGCGACCGGTGGTCGACGAACTGATCGTGGTCGCCGACGACATCGAGCGCTACGCGCCCTACGGCGACCGCTGCGTACCCGACGTTTATCCGGGCGTGGGTACGCTGGGGGGCATCCACGCCGGGTTGAATGCTGCCTCCCACGACCTGGCCCTGATCGTGGCTTGCGATATGCCCTTTCTGAATCCGGCCGTTTTGACCTGGTTCGTGGATACGGCAAGCCGCACCAACGGGACGGGGCCTGCCGATCTGGTCATTCTTAAGCATGAGGCGGGCGTGGAGCCCCTTCATGCCGTCTATCGCAAGAGCTGTCTGCCCGTCATCCAGGCCACCATCGAGAGCGGCGAGCGCTGCGCCTTTGCTTTCTACGATCAGATTCGGGTTCGCTACGTCCGGCCGTCCGAGATCGCCCCGCTGGATCCCGATCTCCTTTCTTTTCGCAACGTCAATACCCCCGGCCAATGGCAAAGCGTGTTGCAACAACTGGAATCCCCTTGCTAACACGACTGATGCCAGGCCGGTCATTCAATCTTATTTGATGCTCGCCGCCCCCCATCCTCGAGGGGGTTGTGTTTGGCGTCCCCGAGACGGCGCCGTGTGGACACGGGGACGCCGGGCAATCTGTAGAGAGCAGCCCGTGGCAAGGGCGACGCATTCCAGTAACATCCTGACCCAAGCGGTGAGTCGCTCCCTATCCAAGGCGATGGGGCGAGTCGCTGGCTTCAGGGAATGCGTCGCCCCTACTTTGCGATTTTTCGCGCACCCCCCTATGCGTCTTTGCTCGGCCTGGGTCGCCAGACCCAGGCCCCCATATGCAGCCTGACAGTCAACGGTGCGGCGAACCAGCACACGATCGATTTTGCGAAAACGTAAACGGGGTGCGCCCTGTTCAGTGCGCACCCCGTTTCCTATCGGCCTTGGGCTGGGTTAGTAGTTCCTCAGCACCATCGGCAGGTACACCTTGGAGCCCCTTGCCTCCACATGGACGGTGGTCACATCCGTCTTGCTAAAGCCACAGGCGTCGGTGACCGTGACCGAGACCTGATACGAGCCGGCCTGGTCAAAGGCGTGTGTCGCCGTAGGTCCGCCGCTGACCGCCCCCTGGCCAAAGTCCCACTCGTAGGTCAGAGCCGTGCCGTTGGTGGTGGCTGTCGCCTCAAAGGTGACGGTCTGGCCCACGAGCGCCGGCTCGGGATCGTGGTCGACGACCACCTGGATGGTTGGCGCCAGGGTCGTAAAGCTGACGGCATCGCCCCAGGCGGTTGAGCCCTGGTCGCTGCCCACCACGCCGTAGGTGTCGTTGACGATGGACTGCCCGGCCTGGCAGGCCAGCTCAGCGCTGAACCAGCCTTCAGCCGTGCCACCCGCGGCGATGGAGGCGATGGCCCAGGAGACGTCGGCGCCGGCATAGCTGCCGTCCGAGTCGAGGTAGGTCAGTCCGGTCGGCAGCGTGTCGCTGAGCATCACGCCTGTGGCTGGGGAATTGCCGCTGTTGGTGACCGCCAGGGTGTAGGTCACGAC
>CAYVLO010000283.1:0-4862 GCA_964452125.1 uncultured Anaerolineaceae bacterium
TAACCTGAGTGCTAACGCGGCCCCAGTATACCCCACTTTTGCCATTCGTGCAAATTTGCTCTGTGATTTGTCAGAGGATTCCCCCACCTGGCTGTACCCAGATCCCGCTGGATCGGCTGTCCCTTCTCGAGATTTGACAGGCCCTGTCAGCTATGCCATAATGCACCCACTGGCCCCCACGTGAGGCGAGTTGCACCCTGGAATTATCGAAAAGGAGGATCCAACTTTCCATGGAGACAGTTCTCAAAGGCAAAGGGAAAAAAGTAATCATCGCCGACGGCCATCCCACCGTCATGATTGGTGAGCGGATCAACCCCACAGGCAAAAAGAAACTCGCCGCCGCCCTGCTGGCCGGCAACATGGACGTGGTTCGCCAGGAAGCCCTGGCCCAGGTGGCCGCCGGCGCCCATGTGCTCGACGTCAACGTCGGCGCCGCCGGCGTGGACGAGGTCGATCTGCTACCCCGCGCCGTACAGCTTGTGTTCGAAAACGTGGATGTGCCCCTGGCCATCGACACCCCGAACCCCGAGGCTTTGGCCGCCGCACTGGCCATGCACAAACAGCTCAATCCCAACGGCAAGGCGCTGGTCAACTCGGTCAATGGCGAGGAAGCCAGCCTGGCCCGGGTGCTGCCCCTGGTGGCCGAATATGGGGCGGCGGTGATCGGCCTGTGCATGAGCGACGAGGGCATCCCGCCCACCGCAGACGAACGGCTGGCCGTGGCCAAAAAGATCGTACAGCGGGCCGAGTCGCTGGGCATCCCGCGCGAGGACGTAATCATTGACTCGCTGGCCCTCACCGTCGGGGCAGATTCCAAAGCGGGACAGATAACGCTTGACACCATGCGCAGGATCAAGGAAGAGATCGGCCTCAACCTGACCCTGGGTGCATCCAACATCTCCTTTGGCATGCCCGATCGCGAAACCATCAACGGCGCCTTTTTGGCCGTCGCCATCGCCGCCGGATTGAACTGCCCCATTGTCGACGCCGCCAAGGTGGGCCAGTATATCTTGGCTACCGATCTGGTCCTTGGGCGCGATGACTATGGCATGCGCTTTATCAAGGACTTTCGCAAGCGGTCCAAGTAGCCGAGTCCGTTGGAGGTCGATCCTGGAGCGTCCGATCGGCCGCAATCGCGAGGCGAAATGGCGAACTCACCTCAACCGGTGTCGCACGAGCCCTTGGTTGCCTTTGGCGGTCGCTGGCAGCGACGCCTGGTGGGCCAGGGTCGCCTGGAGGTCGCCGGTTCCCGCCTCCGATTCGCCGTGGGGACCTCCTCTGGACGCCGGTACAGCAACGCCCAGATCGACGACTACCAGGGCCTGCCCAGGCGTCATTTTGCCTGGCAGCCGCCGCTTCGGCTCACCGTCCAGGCTCGCTTTTCCCATCCGGCTGTCGGCCCGGGTCCGACGCTGCGGGGCACCGCCGGCTTTGGTTTCTGGAACGACCCATTTCTGATGACAGGGGCCAGGCTGCCCACCTTGCCGCGGGCAGTCTGGTTCTTTTATTCGTCGCCGCCATCGGATATCAAGCTCGATCCATCCACACCCGGTTGTGGTTGGAAAGCAGCGACCCTGGATGCACTGCGGCCCATCGCCCTGCCCCTGGCTTTGACGGCACTACCGGCAATCGCACTGATGAACGTCCCGTCGGTCTATCGCCAACTTTGGCCACCCATCCAACGCGCCCTCCAGATCCGAGAAGCCCGGCTAGAGGTCGACATGACTACCTGGCACACCTACTATCTCGATTGGACCGCCGAGGGTGCTCGCTTTGCCGTCGACGATCCCTGTCGGCCGCTGCTCCAGGCGCCTTCGCCGCGGGGGCCTCTCGGCTTTGTCCTGTGGTTGGACAACCAGTATCTGGTCGCCACGCCCTGGGGACGCTTTCGCTGGGGATTGTTGGACATGGACGCGGAGCAGTGGTTGGAGGTCGATCACCTGTCCATCGAGCCGCTGGCCGGTAAACAAGCGGGCTTGACCTCACCCTAGCCCAAAGTATGGACAGAAAGGAGAACAAGATGCAACGTCTTGTCGTCATTGGCGGTGTCGCCGCAGGCATGAGCGCCGCAGCCAAGGCCAAACGTACCAATCCCGAGCTGGAAGTGGTCGTCTATGAGATGGGACCACACATTTCGTACGGCGCCTGCGGCATGCCCTATTTCCTGGCGGGCGACGTTCCCGATCCTCAGTCATTGATCGCCCGCACCCCTCAACAGATGGCCAAACAAGGCGTGCAGGTTCTTATCCATCATCAGGTGACGGCTATCAACGCCGAAAATCGCACCCTCCAGGTCCGCGATCGACAGGCCGAGGCCGAATTTCAGACCGGGTACGACTACCTGGTCCTTACCACCGGCGCCCAGGCGATCCGGCCCCAGGTGCCCGGCCACGATCTGGAAGGAGTGTTTGTCCTGCGGTCTCTGGAATCGGGCATTGTCATCGACCGCTTCTTGAAAGAGAAACGGCCGCGCCGGGCGGTCATTATCGGCGGAGGGTACATCGGCATCGAAATGGCCGAAACCTTCCGGAGGCTGGGCCTGGACGTGACCATGCTCATCCGCTCCGGGCAGGTCATGCGCACCACGCTGGACGACGACCTGCGCGACCTGGTGCACGACAAGCTGGCAGATCAGGGCGTCCAGGTGGTGCAAGGCACGCCCCAAGCCTTTGAGGGCCGAGACCAGGTAGAGGCCGTGATCACCCAGGAGCGCACCTATCCCTGCGATCTGGTCCTGTTGGGCATGGGCGCCCAACCCAACACGGCCCTGGCCCGCAAAGCCGGGGTCCACCTGGGCGAGTCGGGGGCCATCGCCACCGACGCCGCCATGCGCACCAATCTACCCACTATCTATGCCGCGGGCGACTGCGCCGAGGCCTTTCACCGCGTCACCGGCAAGCCGGCCTACATCCCCCTGGGCAGCACAGCCAACAAGCAGGGCCGCGTAGCTGGCGCCCACATCGGCGGAGAAACCGCCGCATTTGGCGGGATCGTGGGCACGATGGTGGTTCGCTGCTTTGACCTGGCTGTGGCCTCCACCGGGTTGACCGCGCCCGATGCACGCGCGGCCGGGTTCGATTGCAGCGAAACCCGTATCCGCGACAAGGACGTGTCCCATTATTTCCCCGGAGCCGCCGACATGCACGTCAAGCTCATTGCCGACAACCCCACCGGTCGACTCCTCGGCGCGCAGATCATCGGCCGGACGGCAGTGGCCAAGCGCATCGATGTGCTGGCCACTGCCCTGCACACAGAGATGACCATCGACGAAATCCGCCAACTGGACCTGGCCTACGCGCCGCCTTTTTCGCCGGTATGGGATCCCATTCTCGTGGCTGCTAACGTCGCCACGCCCTATTCTAGAAATTCTGGAGGGAATCCATGAAAAACCAAATCGAGTTGCACAATCCTTTCCGCTCACAACCCAACCCCTGGCCCGAGATCCGCAAGCGGCGAATCCAAACGTTGCTGCCCCAGGCCATGCAACTATCGGGCATCGATTGCTGGCTGGTCGTCTGCCGGGAGAACAACAACGACCCGCTGGCCCTGCACGTGGGCGGGGAGAACGCCGGGGGCACCGCCGTCTTTGTCTTTACCCAACAAGGCGACAAGGTCGAATCCCTCGCCTTTTCCCCATGGGGAGAGGCAGCCGCCCTCAAGGGAATGGGGCTGCACGATCGCGTAATCCAATTCGAGCGAGGTACGTCGGTGTGGCCCCTGGTGGCGCAGCACCTTCAAGCCAGCAATCCACAGCGGATCGGCGTCAACTGCTCGCACCGCCCCATCGCCGACGGGCTTTCCTGGACCCAACGGCTGGAATTGGAAGCTGCTTTGGGTCCCGACCTGGCAGCCCGCCTCGCCTCCGCCGATGACCTGATCGCCGAATGGCTGTCGGTCAAGCTGCCGGAGGAGGTCGACATCATGCGCCGCGCAGGCGAGCTGACCGTCCAGATCCAGATCGAGGCCTATGGCACGGTAGTGCCGGGCAAGACCCGGGATAGCGATGTGGGCCGCCACATTAGACAGCGTATGGCCGAGTTGGGCGTCGGCGATTCCTGGGCTCCGGACCAGAATCCCAACGTAAATTCGGGGGTGGCAGGTGGCCACTCGGGCCCCACCGACAAGATCATCCAACCCGGCGATTTTATCCAGACCGATTTCGGCATCAAGGTCCACGACGTGTGGTGCACCGACTATCAGCGCTTTGCCTATGTGCTGGCCCCCGGCCAAACTGAGCCGCCGCCCGACGCGCTCCTGAAATGGGAGAACGGAAAACGGGGCAGCCGCATCGTGCGCGACACCATGCGACCCGGCATCCGCGGCTATGACGTGGACAAGGCGCAGCGCGATTGGATGGAAAAGGCCGGCTCGCGCCCGGTGAAATGGGGCACCGGCCACCCGGTGGGCTATTGGGCCCACGACATCGGCCCGGCTCTGACGGGTGGGCAATATCCCGAGCCGCCGGCCGACGCGCTGCGGCTCTTGCGGCCGGGCCAGACCTTTGCCTACGACGGCTTTTTCAACTGGCAGGTCGAGCATGAGGGGGAACTGGCCGAACGGGGAATCTCGGTCGAAGAGATGATCGTGGTCACCGAGGACGGCGCCGAATACCTGATTCCTCCCCAGGAAGATCTGATCCTGATTCCATCAAAATAGGGGGTAAGAACATGCCAGTAGGTACCAGGAATACCATCATCGCAGGCTGCGGGCTGCACCATGTCTCCCTACAAACGCGGGACCTTGACGCATCGCTGCGGCTGTACCGCGAGGTGCTGGGCATGAAGGTTGTGGCCGAAGGCGGCTCTCCTGAGCGCAGGATCTTTTTGCTGGACATGGGCGATGGCAGTCACATGGAACTACTC
>CAYVLO010000284.1:0-4861 GCA_964452125.1 uncultured Anaerolineaceae bacterium
GATCGCAGCCGCTACGATACATGGGTGGCCAAGGGGAAGAAGGATATGACAGCGCGGGCCAACGAGCGGGCGCGCAAGATTCTGGAGACGCACCAGGTGCCGCCCCTGCCGTCGGCTGCCGAGGAAACCATCGCTGAGGTGCTGGCCCATCGCATCGTCTGATAGGCCGGGCCGGCCTTGCTGCTGACGACAATGAGAGGCGGAAAGGAGGTGGACAAGCGAGCAAGAGGGGCTTTAATCGCGCAGTGGAGTCCAGTGTAGAATGACCAACTCTGCACAAGGAGGAGCAGACAGATGGAGATCATCAAAAAGAAGCAGCGACAGAATGTACATCCTTACATCCCGGAACTGGAGGATTTGTATAGGACGGGCCGGATCAGCCGGCGCGAGTTTCTCCGCACAGCGACTCTTTTGGGAATGTCACTGGCCGGCGCAGGCGCCTTTTTGACCGCGTGTGGCACTGAGGAAGCTCCGCCCGCGCAGCAGGCAACGACTGCACCGCAAGCGCCCGATGCGTCGGCAATCAAGCGCGGTGGGACCATGACCATTGCCACCCGCGTACCACGTGTGGACCACCCCGCTCGGTTTTCCTGGATCGAGGGTTCCAACCAGTTCCGACAGGTGTGTGAGTACCTGACCAGGACCGACTGGGACAATATCACCGAGCCCTGGCTCCTGGAAAGGTGGGAAGCCAGCGACGATGTCAAGGAGTGGACGCTATACCTGCGCAAGGGGATCAAGTTTAACGACGGGTCGGACTTTACTGCTGATGACGTGGTCTTTAACTTTCAGCAGTGGCTGGACCCCAACATCGGTTCGTCCATGCTCGGTCTGGTGGGCGGCTACCTGGCCGCCAACGATGTGGAAAAGGTGGACGATCATACCGTCAAGTTGCACCTCAGCTCACCGCAGATCGGCGTGCCGGAACACCTGTACCACTATCCCGCGCACATTGTCCCCAAGACCTTTGAGGGCGACCTGACAAAGCAGCCGATTGGAACAGGCCCGTTTCTTCTGGAAGAGTACAAAGAGACCGAGCGGGCCGTGTTCAAGCGGCGCGAGGATTATTGGCGAAAGGCCCCCGACGGCTCGTCCTTGCCCTATCTGGACAAGCTGGTCTTTCTCGATCTGGGGGAGGACACGGCTGCGCAGATCGCAGCCCTGCAAAGCGGCCAGGTGGACAACATCTTTAACCCTCCGGCAGACGTGTGGCAGGCGGTAAAAGACCTGCCCAACGTGGGTGTCTACTCGGTACCGACCGCCCAGACCTTCCATATTCGGATGCGCGTCGACCAGCCCCCCTTTGACAATGTCAAAGTACGACAGGCGCTGAAAAAGTGCATCGACCGTCAAAAGATGTTGGATCTGGCCTGGTTCGGCGAAGGCGTGTTGGCTCACGACACGGTATTTGCTCCAATCCACCCCGAGTACTGCAAGAAGGATATCCCGGCCTACGATCTGGAAGGCGCCAAGAAGCTGCTCCAGGAGGCAGGGCTGACGCTGCCGGTAGCTGTGGAGCTGTCGACGCAGGAGGCGCGGGCTGAGCCAGCCATGGCCCAGTCGATCCAGGAAACGGCGAAAGGCGCGTTTGACATCAAGCTCAACATCCTGCCGTCGTCGCAGTACTGGGACACCTGGACCGAGGTGCCGCTGGGCATCACCATCTGGGCGCACCGGACGTTGGGCATCATGATCCCGGCCCTGGCCTTTACCGCCGATGAGGATGGCAAGCCAGGAGCCTGGAATGAGACCCGGTGGGTGGACGACGAGTATGTCAACCTTTTGCGCCAGGCCGAAGGCACGCTGGATGTCGAGGCGCGCCGGCAGATCGCCTGCAAGATGGAAGACATCGAAATGGAGCGCGGGCCGTGCGGCATCGCCTTTTTCACGAGCGTGTGGTACATCTGCCACGATCGATTCCAGGGTGTACGGGCGCACCCGACAAACTATGACCTGCTGGACGAGGTTTGGGACAACACAGCCACCGGCTAGCCATAGCGGGTGGCGCAGATGTTGAGCAAAAGCCGGAGGGGTGAGGTGGACCGGTTGTCGGGCTGCCTCACCCTCCGGCGCCGATGCGGGAGGGAGTATGGCCAAGTACATCATCCGGCGTCTCGGCTTTATGCTGTTGACCATGCTTCTGGTATCCATCGCCATCTTTTTGATCTCCGAAGCGGTTCCTGGCGACGTGGCGCGCCATATCCTGGGCCAATTTGCCACGCCCGAGCAGGTGGCGCTGCTGCGAGACCAGATGGGGCTGGATCAGCCGATCTACGTCCGATATCTGGACTGGTTAACTGGCAATGACTGGCGCCTGAACGCACGGGTGGGCATGCCCCTCAAGCAGGTCAAGCTTGGCCAGTACGGAGAGCCGGGTTGGTACGCCGCGGCGCCCGATGGAACCTACAGGCAGTGGAAGATGAAGGAAGGGAGCCTTGTCGAGATCACGGTGACAGCAGACGGCGTGCGCCAAGAGGCCCCCTTCGATGCGTGGCAGCTGGACGAAAACGGCGAGGAGATCTTTTGGGGCGTGGACACTGCCGACCACGTCGTCCTGTGGCGCAAGGGGGGCGGCGAACAGCGGGCGGGACCGGCTTCGGCCGGCCGGACGATGGTTGAAGCCAGCGGCGAGACGTATCTGCCCATCCGCAAGGGACTGCTGCGCGGCGACCCAGGCATCTCACTGCGGACCAACCGACCGGTGGGTCCGACGCTGCTCCGCCGGATGCGGAACTCGTTTACCCTGGCGGGGATTGCCTTTGCCTTTATCATGCCCATTGCCTTGCTGCTGGGTATTCTGGCTGGGTTGAAGGAAGGCGGGCCCAGAGACCGAGCCATCAGCCTTTTCAGCCTTGTTACGACGTCGATTCCAGAGTTCGCCAGTGGCGTGTTCTTGATCCTGGTGTTTGCGTTCTGGCTCAAGCTGTTACCCGGGGCAGCAGTCTTTACCGATGATGCAGCCCCCTGGAGGCGGCCCGACCTGCTCGTCCTGCCGGTATTGACGCTAACGCTGGTCGAAGTGGGCTATGTGGCGCGCATGACGCGGGCCAGCATGATTGAGGTGATGAACGCACCCTACATCCGCACAGCCTACCTGAAGGGCCTGCCGCCGCGGCGGATTGTGCTCAAGCACGCGCTGCGCAACGCGCTGATGGCGCCGATTACCGTGATCATGCTCCACGTAAACTGGCTGATCGGAGGCATCGTCGTCGTCGAGTCGGTGTTTGGCTATCCGGGACTGGGGTTGTACATGCTCGATTCAGCGCTGTTCAAGGATATCAACGCCATCGAGGCTGGAGCCATGGTGATGGTAGCGCTGGCTGTGGGAACCCAACTCCTGGCGGATATCCTGTACACCTTCCTCAACCCGAGGATCCGGTACACGTAGCACCTGACGCTAGAAAGGGAGCGATACCAATGGCAGCTACCGAGGGAGCACCGGTTGCAGTTGCAAAGGCCAAGGGGCAGCGCTGGCGTCGAATTCGAGAGGGTGCCTCCACCATTTTGAGTTCGCGGGTAGCCGCAATTGGGCTGTTCATCGTTCTTTTCTGGGTAGTGGTGGCCATTCTGGCCCCCGTGATCGCCCCACACGACCCTTTGGCCCAGGACTCGTCGGCGATTAACAAAGGTCCATCGGCTCTGTATCTGCTGGGCACCGACCATATGGGCCGGGACATCCTCTCCCGGCTGGTGTATGGCAGCCGCACTATTCTCACTCTGGCGCCCATCTCGGTGCTATGTTCGGTGGTGGTGGGCACCTTCCTGGGGCTGCTCGGGGGATACGTGGGCGGCCTGCTGGACGAGGTCGTGATGCGTATTTTGGATGCGATCATGGCCTTTCCGACCATCTTGTTGTACCTGATCATCATCTCGGCCATCGGACCGTCGGCGCTGAACGTGGTCATCGCCATTACCTTCGTAGGCGCGCCGGGGGTGGCGCGCCTGGTCCGCAGTCTGACGCTGGATGTGCGCACACGCGACTATATTCGCGCCGCCGAAACACGCGGCGAGAGCCGGTTATACATCATGTTTGTGGAGATTCTGCCCAACGCTCGCGGGCCGTTGATTATCGATGCCATGCTACGGGTGGGTTATGCTATCTTTGCCATCGGTACGTTAGGTTTTCTGGGCTTGGGCCTGCCGCCGCCGACGCCCGACTGGGGAGGGATGATCAGCGATGCCCGGAAGTACATCTGGACCAGCCCTCTCAATGTGCTGTGGCCTGCCCTGGCTATTTCCAGCTTGGTGGTTGGCCTGAATCTGTTCGCCGATGGATTGCGTGAGGAAAGCACGAGGTACCAATGATGGCTGACCACAGGCCACAGACACCGATCCTGGACATACGCAACCTGGCGGTTTCCTACGAAACGCGCCGCGGCGACGTTCCGGCAGTACGAGACCTTACGTTTGACATTGCGCGCGGCGAGGCGCATAGCATCGTCGGTGAATCGGGCTGCGGCAAGAGCACCGTGGCCTTTAGCGTGGTCAACTTTTTGGGGCGCAATGGAAGGATCGTCAACGGCCAGATCCTGTTTCAGGGGCGCGACCTGGTGGGCAGGACGCAGGAGGAACTGCGCCAGATCCGGGGTGACCAGATCAGCATGGTCTACCAAGATCCGATGCAGGCGCTGAACCCATCGATGCGCATTGGCGAACAGATGGCCGAGGTGTTGTTCGTCCATCGCAAGGTGAGCAAGGCCGAAGCCGAGGAGAAGTGCATCAAGATGCTGGATCGGGTGTACATGCCCGATGCGGCGAACGTGATGCGGCGCTACCCACACCAGCTTTCGGGGGGGCAACAGCAACGGGTGGTGGTTGCCATGGCGCTGCTTAACGACCCGGCTTTGCTGATTATGGATGA
>CAYVLO010000285.1:0-4852 GCA_964452125.1 uncultured Anaerolineaceae bacterium
CAAGCTCCGCTTGCGCACTCTACAAGGAGAGGGACCATGGAATACCGACAACTGGGTAAGGCAGGGGTTCGCGTCTCGGTCATCGGCATCGGGACCAACCGCTTTGGGTCCGACATGCTGCCCCAGGCCGCGGTCAACGACGTGATCGATGCCGCCCTGGAGCATGGCATCAACCACATCGACACCTCGAACAGCTATCAAAAAGGCCGGTCCGAAACCGTCCTGGGGAACGCCCTCAAGGGGCGCTGGGACCGCTTTGTCGTCGCCAGCAAGTTCTGGTTCCCCACGGGCGACGGCGCCAACGACCGCGGCGCATCGCGCTACCACATCATGAACGCCGTAGAGGACAGCCTGCGCCGCCTCCAAAGCGACCACATCGACCTGTACTATGTCCATCGCTGGGACGAGCACACCCCCATCGAAGAGACCTTGCGCGCGCTGGACGATCTGATCCGCATGGGCAAGGTGCGCTACGTGGGCGTGTCCGATTTTGCTTCGTGGCAATTGGCCCACGCCCACCTGTTGAGCGAGGTCTGCGGCTGGACGCCCATCACCGTCATCCAGTCGGAATACAACCTGTTGGAGCGCAAAGCCGAAAAAGAGGTGCTGCCCTACTGCCGCGCCCACGGCGTCGGCTTTGTGCCCTACTTTCCCCTGGCGGGCGGATTTCTCACCGGCAAGTACCGCCGGGGCCAGCCAGCGCCGGCCGGTTCGCGGGGAGCCGTCAGCGATCTGCTGACCCCCTACATGGTCGACGCGGTCTATGACAAGATCGAAAAGCTGGAAGCCTGGGCCGCCGCCCGCGAGCGAGGCCTGAACGAGCTGGCCCAGGCTTGGCTCCTGGCCCAGCCCATGGTCTGCTCGGTCATCTCGGGCGCCACCAAACTGGAGCACGTCTTAAAGAACGTCCGGGCCGCCGATTGGGTTCTCACGCCCGACGAGGTGGCCGAGATCGACGCCCTGCTGGCCTGACCCTGGGCTCAGGGTGCTCGTCGGGGCATGGGGCACGGATTCTACGGACCATGGTCGTCCGCATCACCGCACCCGTAGAATCCGTGCTCCATTCTTGACACAACCCGGCCCGTGGCCTTTGGGCCGATGGAGAGAGGCAACGAGGACTGGCAAAGAAATGAACATCGATTTCGAACGATACTACGATTATGACGAGCTGACCGCCCTATTGAAAGAGCTGGCAGCGGCCTATCCGAGCCTGGCCTCGGCGTACAGCATCGGCCAGAGCATCCAGGGGCGGGACCTGTGGCTCATCGAGATCACCAACTACGAAAGCGGTCCCGCCGGCGCCAAGCCGGGCTACTATATCGACGGCGTCACCCACCCCGAAGAGATCTCGGGCGGGATGGTGGCCCTATACACGGCCTGGTACCTGCTGACCCGCTACGGCGCCGACGACGAGGTCACCCGCCTGCTCGACTGGCAGACCTTTTACATCCTGCCGGTGGTCAACCCCGACGGCATGGAGATCTGCCTCAAACAGCCCTTCTACAAGTGGGTGGGCAACGGGCGCTACCTACCCGGCGACGATCAGGTGGGGCCCGGCCTGCACTATGCCGACCTCAACGGCGACGGGCTGATCCTCGACATGCGCATCCCCGACCCCAATGGCGAGTGGAAGCTCTCGGAAAAGGACCCGCGCATCCTGGTCCACCGCGAGCCCTACGAATATGGCGGCCAATACTACCGCCTTTTGCCCGAAGGCACCATCGAGGGCTACACCGGCGAAGACCTGCCCATCCCCCAGCCGATGGATGGCAACCTCAACCGCAACTACCCCTATCGCTGGGTGCCCGAGGGCGAGCAGTACGGCTCGGGGGAGGTTCCCCTGTCCGAGCCCGAGATCGCGGCCGTGGCCCGCTTTGTGCTGGACCACCCCAACATCATCGGCGCCCTGAACTATCACACCAATGCCGGCGCCGTCCTGTTGCCCTTTGAGAGCGGGCCGGGCGGCATGCCCGCCGAAGACCGGGCCCTCTACCGCACCATTGGGGCCATCGGCGCCGAGACCACCGGCTACGGCCTGATCGCCGACGAGAATGATTTCAACATCCCCAGCGTCCCGCCCCGCATGGGCACCTCCGGCGGCTTTTTGTACGTTCAGCAGGGCATCGTCGCCCTGGTGACCGAGCTGTGGGACGTCTTTGCCGAGGCGGGCATCGAAAAGGATTGGTTCTTTTCCATCCGGCCCCTGCTGGAAGAGGAGAACCTGGCCCTGCTCAAGTGGAGTGACGAGCAACTCCAGGGCGAGGGCTTTCAGAACTGGACGCCCTTTGAGCATCCCCAACTGGGGCCCGTGGAGATCGGGGGCTGGAAGCGCCTCTTTATGTTCCGCAACCCGCCCGGCCCCCACCTGCCCGAGATGTGCCACAAGAACGCCCTGTTCACCCTGAAACACGCCCTGATGGCCCCGCGCCTGCACATCGCCCGGACGGCCGTGTCGCCCCTGGCGGATGGCCTGTTCAAGATCGAGGCGCTGGTGGAGAACCTGGGCTACCTGCCCACCTACGGTACGCGACAGGCCCTCAACGCCCGGGTCGTTTCGCCGGTGACCGTCGAACTTGCCCTGGGCGAGGGGGTAGAACTGGCCGCCGGTGTGCAAAAGGTGGACCTGGGCCACCTGGCAGGCCGCTCCGAGCGCGCCATGCCCTATTCGCGGTGGGTCCCCTGGAACGCCGCCATCAAACGGGCCGAGTGGGTGGTGCGCGTCACCGGCGCAGGGCCCGCCGAGGTCGAGGTACAGGCCCTTTCGCAGCGGGCCGGGCAGGATAGCGCGCGGATTACGCTGCAAGCCTGAGTCACCCCGCCGCGAGTCCGCTCGCGCAAAGGCGGGGGGCTATCCGCTCCGGCGGAACAATGCGCGGGATCTAGCGATCCCGCGCGAGCCAGAGCGTCACCCCAACCTGCCTGCAGAGGCAGGCGTAAGCAGGGGGTCCACCCGCTCTCGCCGGTGTTGGCACGCCCATTCGCTCCGGCGGAACAACGCGCGGGGTCTGGGCCAAGCGAATAGAACACAGGAGAAACAATGGCTATCATTGGAGTACAACATATCGGGCTAGCCGTGCACGACCTGCGCGCGGCCTGCCAGCGGCTCGAGACCGTGTTTGGGCTCAAATGCCGCGACCTGCGCAACGATCAGAGCAAAGGCATGCAGCTCGACGCCCGCATCCTGCTGGGCAACGACTGCTGGCTGCACATAGTCCAGAATTGGAACCCCGAGTCGCGAGTTAGCCACTTTTTGAAAACGCGGGGCGAGGGGCTGGAGCACATCGCCCTGCAAAGCGACGACATCCAGGCCGACGTCGAGCGCCTGCGCCAGGCCGGGGTGCCCGTCTTTCAGGATCGGATTTTCGGCGCCCCCGACGGCTTTGAGGCCTTTGTCTATCCCGACCAGACGCCGGGGGTCACCGTCGAGCTGATCCAGCCCCACACGTCGAGCTGGACCTACCCTCCCGATGCGGGACCCGTCAGCAGCACCCTGGGCCTCATCCGTCTGCAGCACATCGGCCTGGTGGTGCGCGATCTGTCGACTGCCTGCGAGCAGTTCCAGAGGCTATTTGGCCTCACCAGCCAGGATTTTCGCAACGATCAGGGCAAGGGCATGCAACTCGACGCCCGCATCCTGCTGGGCAACACCTGCTGGCTGCACCTCGTCCAGAACTGGAACCCCGAATCGCGGGTCCACCAGTTCCTCCAGCGCCACGGCGAGGGCCTGGAGCACCTGGCCTTGCAGACCGCCCGCATCGAGGCCGACGTCGAGTATCTCCGCTCGCAGGGGGTGCCCGTCTTCCAGGACAAGATTTTCGACGCCGCCGATGGCTTTGAGGCCTTTGTCTATCCCGATCAAACGCCGGGCTTGACCGTCGAGCTGATCCAGCCCCACGCCACGAGCTGGACCTATCCCGAGGGCTAGATCACAGTGCAAATAGTCGAGACGAGAATGGCAGTGGTACAATTCCAAGTGGATTCGGGATGCAGCCCGCACCGGGTCCTGTCATTCCCGCGCATGCGGGAATCTATGGACCCCGATTTCGCGAGGGTGACGTCATGACCTGCGTCCCTGCAGGAATTCACACCGACATCGGATCATCTGAAGTAAGGACAGGCAACCCATGAAACCGGTCGATCTGATCATCGAGGGCGGTGTAGTGGTCACCATGGACCCCCAGCACCGCGTCATCCGCGACGGCGCCGTCGCCATCCAGGGCCCTTCTATCGCCGCCGTAGGAACCACGGAAGAGATCCGTCAGACCTATACCGCCAATCGAGTCCTGGACGCCCGGCGTCAGATCGTCATGCCGGGTCTGGTCGATGCCTATGGTCACGCCGGGCACGGCATGATCAAGGCCATCCGCCATCCCGAATTGGGCTGGCCCACCAGCGACCTCTACTTTCACGCCACCGATGAAAACTGGTGGTACGCCGAAGGGCTGCTTTCGGCCGTGGAGCGCCTGCGCTTTGGCGTGACCTGCGGCATGTCGGTCATCGGCGCCACGCCGGCCCGCATGGACAGCCCCATCTTTGCCCAGCGCCAGGCCCAGGCCGTCGACGAGGTGGGCATCCGGGGCGTGTTGGGCGTCGGCCCGCCCGATCCCTTTGTCAGCCACCTGCCCGAGCCCTGGGAGGGAACCCTGTGGGTCGACGGCCGGCCCGAGCGCCGGCCCTTTACCTACGAGAGCACCCTCGAGAACTCGATCGCCTTTGTCGAGGAATGGCATGGCGCTGCCAACGGCCGCGTCCGTGTGACGCTCCACGTGCCCTACCTGCTGGGACGGCACGCATCCCACCCGCGCTTTCCCTTTGCCTACACCGCCGACCACCTGCCCACCCTCATCGCCAA
>CAYVLO010000286.1:0-4830 GCA_964452125.1 uncultured Anaerolineaceae bacterium
AGTGCGCAAGCTCTGCTTGCGCATCATTGGCGGCACCAAGGTGCCGCACTCCAGAAGAGCGCGTCGCCGCCCCCACCCACCCAGTCGTCACCCCCGTGAAAACGGGGGTCCATGCGTTCCCGCGCGGCAGACCGTACGGGCGGGTGCGCGTCGCCAGCGACGCACGAAACCCGCCCGTGCAGGGCAGAGGCGGGCGCGGCCTGGACCTTTTGGAGTGCGCAAGCTCTGCTTGCGCATCATTGGCGGCACCAAGGTGCCGCACTCCAGAGGCGGGCCTGGCCCAATCCTTTTGGAGTGCACGCAATTGGCGGCAGCAGGCGCCCCGCCAAGGCGGGGGCCGCACTCCAGAGGCGGGCGCAGCCTCCCACCAGGAATGCCTCGCCCCTACAGCGGGAACGACGCCCTCGGGGGCGAGCATGACGGCGGGGCGGCAGTTGACAGGCGGGCCGTTCGCTTCTATAATGCGGCCAACCGGCCCGCAGCCAAGGCGCGGGCCCCACAGAAAGGCTGTCTATGACGGGGATCGAACCGAGGTACCTCACCCTGCACCGCAGCGGCGAGCTGGCGCGCCGCATTGAACAGGCGTGGGCCCTGCTGGCGCCCTGCGAGCTGTGCCCCCACCGCTGCGGCGTCGACCGGCTTGGGGGCGAGCTGGGCGTGTGCCGCATGGGAGCGCTGCCCAAGATCTCGAGCTGGAACCTCCACGCCTGGGAAGAGCCACCCATCAGCGGCAGGCGTGGCTCGGGCACGATCTTTTTCTCGGGCTGCACCGGCCGCTGCCGCTTTTGCCAGAACTATCCCATCAGCCAATACGGGTACGGGCAAGAGGTCCGCGTCGAGCGGTTGGCCGAGATGATGCTGGAGCTTCAGCGCAAAAAGGCCCACAACCTCAATCTGGTGACGCCCACCCACTTTATGCCCCAGATCTTGGCCGCCCTGCCCCCCGCCATCGAGGGCGGCCTGCACCTGCCCCTGGTCTACAACACCAGCGGCTACGAGCGGGTCGAGGTCCTGCGCCTGCTGGAAGGCCTTGTCGATATCTGGCTGCCCGACGCCAAATACGCCGACAACGCCACAGCCCGGCGCCTTTCGGGATTTCCCGATTATGTCGAGCACAACCGCGCCGCCCTGGCCGAGATCGTCCGCCAGGTGGGCGTGGACCTGGTGCTGGACGAGGAGGGCATCGCCCGGCGAGGGTTGGTGATCCGCCACCTGGTGCTGCCCGAGGGGTTGGCCGGCAGCGCCCAGGTGCTGCGATGGATCGCCGAGGAGTTGTCGCTCGAGGTGCACGTCAGCCTGATGGACCAGTATTTCCCGGCCTACCAGGCCGTCGGCGACCCGGTGCTGGGCCGCAAGGTGACCGAAGAGGAGTACCTGGCGGCGCTGGAGGCGTTCGACGAGGCCGGGTTGGAGCGGGGTTGGTTCCAGAGCGCCAGCGACGAGGAAGAGGAGGAGCCGGTCCTACGGCGAAAATGACGGATTTTCGGTACGGGCGACGCATGCGTCGCCCGTACAAGGTGTTTCTGAGGCGGAACCTGTAGGGGCCGGTCAGGCGTGTCGCTGGCGACGCACACTGGCTGCTACCATGTCTACCCGTACAGGGGCGCACAGGCACGGCATAACGTGTCCCTACAACCCAGCCCGGTCGTCGTGCCCGCTTGGGGTGCAGCCCCCCCCGAGAACGGGGCCGTGCGGACACGGGGCGGCGAGCGATGGTCACCCTTGCGCCCAAGGCGGGCGCGGCATCGGCCAGTGAGCGAGACCTCCGAGGTTCTGGAAACCTCGGAGGTCTTTAGAGCTGCTCAGGGACGCCAGGCAGGCACCTGATCGTTGCTGTCGCCGCCAGTGAGCCGGACCACGTCGCTGCCGTCGGCGCCCATGGCATAGACATTCCAGCCGCCGTCGCGATCGGAATAAAAGGCGATCCGGCTGCCATCGGGCGACCAGGTGGGGCCATACTCGGCGGAAAAGGGGGCCTTGCTGATGTTGATCGCCTCGCCGCGGCCCAGGGCCATGACATAGATCTCGGCATAGCCCTCGCGGGTGCTGGCAAAGGCGATCCGGCTGCCATCGGGCGACCAGTCGGGATTGGTGTCATCGGCCTCGTGACGGGTAAGGCGGGTGAGGTGGGAGCCATCGCGGTCCATGACATAGATCTCCCAATTGTCATCGCGCTTGGAGGCAAAAGTCAGGCGCTCGCCATCGGGCGACCAGGAGGGCGACAGGTCCGACGCGTCGTCCCACCAGGTCAGCCGGTGCAGGTCCGACCCATCGGGCCGCATCAGGTACAGCTCCCAATAGAGCGAGTCGCGCACCGAGGCAAAGGCGATCCACTGGCCATCGGGCGACCAGGCCGGCGAGTGATCGCGGGCCTCGTCGTTGGTCAGGTTGGTCAGGTGGTCGCCATCAATGTCGATGATCCAGATATCGTCGTAGCCATCGCGGTCGGAGGCAAAGGCCAGGCGGGTTCCGTCGGGCGACCAGGAAGGCGGTGACAGGAACTCGCTCTGCCCCTCGGCCAGCCGGATATGGTGGGTGCCGTCGGCGCTCATCACCTGCAAAAACCAGCGGTCGTCCCCCCGTTCGCGGGCCTGATAGGCAATGGCCGGCGCCGGCCGGGCGATGACCACCGGCGGCGTGGGCGAGGGGAGGGGCGTGTCGCTGGGCGCGACCGTGGCCGATGGGGACCCGACCACCGCTTTCGGGGTGAGGGTCGCCGTCGACAGACCCAAAGAGGTTGGCGCGGCAAGCGGCGCTGTGGGCGGCGCTGTCAGCGCCGCCAGCGGAGTCTGCGCAGGCGGCGACTCGAGCAAAGGCGGCACCAGCACCAAGGCCAAAACCAGCAGGGCCAGGGCCGCCAGTCCAGCCAATGCCGGCCAACGCCGCGACACGGGCGCCGGCGGGGCCGCCTGAGCGGTCTCTGGGGGCTCGACAGCCTCCTCCCCCCCAGCCTGGTCGGATGGTGGGGGCGGCGCCGCCGGGCTTCCATGCCGCGAGATGGACAGCTTGCGCGGGCCTGCCGTGGCCTGCCGGCCGTTGGCCGTCGGCCAGCGGGTGCTGCGCACGATCGATTCCAGATCGATCCGTTGGGCCAACCAATCGCGCAGGAGGGCCACCCGAAAGCGGTAACTCAGGGCGCCCAGTTGCTCCAGGATGCCCCGGGCGGTGAGCCGTTCCAGGGCGTCCATGACCTGATCGGGGTGGACGCGGGCCCCGGCTTTGGTCAACAGGGTGTGGGTCTCTTGCACGGTGGCCATGCCCCGGGCGCCGCGGATGGTGACCAGCGCCGCCAAGGTCGCCTGCTCCTGGGGCGTCGCTCCGTCCCAAATCTGGTGAAAATCGGCAATCTCCCGTCCCACCAGATCCTCCAGCACCAGATCCAGGTCGCGCTGGTTCACCCAGCCGGCGGCGGCGCAGCGGTTAAAGACCTCAAAACAGATCAGATGGAGGAAATAGGGCTGGCCCGAGGTCAGCTCGACCAGGCGCCGGGCGACGCCGAAATCGTAGGTCAGCACCCCTTCCACGGGCCAGGTCACCAGGCGGACGCTGTCTTCGCTGGACAGGGCCCCCAGGTTCAGGGTGAGCGCCCCGCCAAACAGCCGGGGGTGTTGCCGTGAGAGGCGCGAGGCCAACCCCTCGTCGGCGGCGACGACCAGGGCCAGGTCGGGCTCGCGCTCGCGCCACAGGGCCAGCGCCGACAGGAACCCTTCCAACAGCTCGGGGTCGCCCTCCTCGAGCAGGTCCAGATCGTCCAGGAGAAGGACCAGGACCCCGTCACCCAACGCCCGGCGCGCCTGGGGCCAAAAGCGGTCCAGCAGTTGGGAGGGCCGGGCCTCAAAATCGCTCCAGGCCGGGGCCGGTAAGGTCAGGCGATGGGCGATGGCCTGGGCCAGGCGATACAGCAACCAGTCCAGTTGCTGGACGTCCTCTTCCAGGAACTCGACCGCGGCGGTCACCAAAGGATCGGGCAGCAACCGGGGAAGCTGGAGCAACAGGGACGATTTGCCGATGCGCGGGGGGCCCGATACCACAAAGACGCGGCGGCCCTTGACCAGGCTCTCGCGCAGGGCGCTGATCTCGTCGCGGCGGCCGAAAAAGAGTTTGGGGTCCTCGACCGGTCGCCCGGGGATGTAGGGGTTTATGATGTCGGGCATTCGCCGTCCATAGGTTCGGGTGTTGATGCCACTCCCAGACCCTGTTGCCCGGGAGGAAATCAGATGCGGCCATTATACCACGAATGAGCGGGGATGCAAAACGGAACCATCAAGAACACGATAGTTCGTGGAGAGAGGGAATTTCGGCACGGGTGCGCGCGCGCAGACCTGACGGGTCTTGAAGACCCGTCAGGTCTTTTGGATCCCTTTTGTCTCCGGGTCGTCGTTCCCGGGCAAGCGCCCACAACGCGTATCCGGTACGGGCGACGCATGCGTCGCCCCTACGATATCCACCCGTACAGGAGTGTGCGGGCGCAGCATGCCGCGCCCGCAGGGTCCGCCACGAATTGCACGAATTTTCACGAATCGGACTCACGCCAATGGGGTCAGGCCAACGGAGACCGACCGGGTCGGGGCGCCTCCCGCGCAACCGGATCTCGACCGGGCAACGACTCAAATGCGGGGGTCCGGGGGCCGCCCGTCTGCGGGCGCGCAGGTAGCCGGCGCGGGGTGTGGGGGTGCGCGGGCACCCCCACAAAGACGCTGTGAAAGAGGGCAGGTCCCTCAAACTCCTGGGCCCCGCGGGTACGGCCTAGCGATGGGGCTGGACGGGGTGGCCTGGTACGGGCGACGCATGCGTCGCCCCTACGATGGGTGACGGGATCCGGTCCCAACT
>CAYVLO010000287.1:0-4828 GCA_964452125.1 uncultured Anaerolineaceae bacterium
AAGCGCCAGGACGCTTGCTTGCGCGGATTTTTGCGGCAGCAAGCGTCCTGCTGGGCAGGCACGCACTCCAGAGGATGTCTCCTCACCACCCAAGGGGCGTAGCGAAATCACCGACGAATTTGAATTACACCCGCCCTGGACCGATAATAATGTAGACTTGCGCAATGGGTGGTTTTGTGTTACTATAGAGCCATGATAACCCTGCTGTGTGCGTGATGTCTGTTGAGGGGTTTGAGCCAACAACCGAATGAAGGGAGTCGGGCGCCAGAGGGGATGCGATAGCCTCGCCGAAGGCAAGGCAACAACCTGTGGGTAGACTCCCACCTGGTAAGACAGGTTAAAATCCACAAGACACACGGCACAGTGGGGTCTCAGCCCATAAAACCACCGGATCAGCAAGGGTCCGGTGGTTTTCGATTGTGGAGGGTACGATGCCCAGACAGATCCTCGATCTTTCCGGCGACGATTGGCAAGTGGGGCAAGCTCCGGAAGGGGCAGGGGCGATTGGCGCCCACTGGGGCGAGGTCGCCCAAATCGACCGTTGGCTTCCGGCTCGTGTCCCCGGCAACATCCATGCCGATCTGATCCGCGCTGGGCTGCTGCCCGACCTGAACTTTGGAGGCCAGGTGACGGCGGCTGCTTGGGTCGATGACCATTGCTGGTGGATGATGCGCACCTTCCCCAAACCTGCTCCAGAGGGCGGTCGCGTGCACCTTGTGCTCCACGGCGTCGATTATCTCAGCGATCTTTATCTGAATGGCCGGCACCTGGGCCGGCACGAGGGGATGTTTTCGCCCCAGGTCGTCGAGGTGACCGGCCTGTTGCAGGAGGAGAACCATCTGGCTGTGCGCCTGGTGGGTTCGCACTGGCTGCCAGCCGACCGCAGTTCAGCGATGGAGCGGTTGTTGAACCGGGTGGAGGCCCGCCTGACCCAGGTTGGCAAGGGATTCCCTCAACGTCGCGACGTCCTCAAGTGTCAGATGAGTTTTGGTTGGGATTTTGCCCCGCCGCTGCCCGCCGCGGGTGTGTGGGACGATGTCTACTTGGTCCGCACTGACGGCGTCTTCCTGCGAGATGCGACCGTGGAAATCGAGTTCCTGGATCGCAAGGCTCATCTGGCAGTTGTGGTCGAGATCGACGCGCTCGACGCCGGGCCGGTGCGTCTCTGCTGCTCGTTGGCAGGCGAGACCTTTGAGGCCGAACCGGTGTCGGTGGAACAGGTGTGCGATTTGCCCACCGGTACAAGTCGCCACTTCCTCCGCATGGTCGTGCCGGAACCGCATTTGTGGTGGCCCTGGGATCAGGGGCAGCCCGACCTGTACCGCTTGACCGTGGAGGCTTGGCAGGGCGATTCCCTTCTGGATACAGCGACTCGCACCCTAGGCCTGCGCCAGATCGAGTTGCGTGGTTGGACGGTGCACGTCAACGGCCGACCCGTCTATGCGCGGGGTGCCAACTGGGTTCCTGCCGACATTCTGCCCGGACGGGTGACGGGCCAGGACTATCGGACCTTGTTGCAGAAGGCCTGCCAGGCAAACATGAATATGCTGCGGGTATGGGGCGGCGGGCTGCGAGAAAAGCGTGCGTTTTATGATCTGTGCGATCGCATGGGCATCCTGCTGTGGCAAGAGTTCCCTTTTGCCTGCGCCTTTCTCACCCGCTATCCCCGGTCGGCCGAATATCTCCGTTTGGTAAGGTCGGAGGTGCAGGCCATCGTGCGCGATCTGCGCCACCATGCCTCGGTCGCGTTGTGGTGCGGGGGAAACGAGTTCAGCCCCCGGCGCAACCGGCCTCTGGTTTCGGTTCTGCAGGAGGTGGTCGCTGCTGAGGATCCGTCCCGCCCCTTCTTGGCGGCTTCCCCGGGCCAGGGCGACCGTCATAACTGGCGGGTATGGCACTCGTACGAACCCCCATCCCACTATCGCCAGGATCGGGCTGGCTTTGCCAGCGAGTTCGGGCTTCAGGCGCTGCCCGATGCCAATACCCTGCGTCGGTTCATTCCCCCCGACGAGTTGTGGCCGCCAGGCCCCTCCTGGGAGATCCATGGGGGCCATTTGCCCAAATTGCGTCGCTACGCCCGGCCCTTTTATGAGCGCGAGGGTGCAGATTTGGCGGACTTTTCACGGGCCAGTCAACGAGCCCAGGCTTTGGGCTTGCAGATTGGCATCGAGCATTACCGACGGCTTAAGGCGGCAGGGTGTGGGGGGGTGTTGATCTGGCAGTTGAACGAGCCCTGGCCGGCCATCTCCTGGGCCCTTTTGGATTTCTATCGCCAGCCCAAGCCCGCTTACGACCTGGTTCAGAGGCTGTTCCGCCCCGTGTTGATCAGCCTGGACTATCCATTGCAACGCTACCGCAGCGGCGATGCCTTTTCATCCGATATCTGGCTGGTGAACGATCTTGCCGAGGATTTGCCTGACTGCCGCGTGCAGGCCTGGTGCCAGGAAAAATCAGGCGGGGAACTGATGAGGTTTGAAAGGCCGGCCGATGTGGTTGCCTGTTCGGCTGTCAACATCGGCCGGCTTTCCGGGGTCCTCACGGGCAAGGGACCGTGGGAACTCCAATGTCAGGTGTGGCAGGGTTCGCATCTTTTGACCGACAATGCGTACGACCTTTCGGCGGTCGATCTGTGGAAACCGACCTGGAAACAACGCGCCTGGTCGTGGCTGACGTCGCTGATCACACCAAGCTGAGCGGTTTGTTTTACGACGGGCGGGCGCGGCGGTACTGCTCGGGCCACTCGATGTCCTGTCCCAATCTGTGGGCGGCTTCCAGGGGCCAGGTGGGGTGGCGCAGCAGTTCCCGCCCGAGAGCTATCAGATCGGCCCGTCCGTTGCGTATGGCCTCATCGGCCAACTCGGGGGTGGTAATCAACCCCACAGCCGCCGTGGCGATGCCAGCCTCGCGGCGTACCTGTTCGGCAAAGGGGATCTGATAGCCGGGCCCGATGCCGGGTGGGGCGCTCGGCACCGCGCCCCCGGAAGAACAATCGATCAGATCGACCCCCTCGGATTTCATGGCTCGGGCGATTTCTACCGTATCCCGAGGTGTCAGCCCGCCTTCCGCCCAATCGGTGGTCGACACGCGTACGAACAAAGGCTTGTCTTCGGGCCATTCCTGGCGTACGGCGCGCACAATTTCCAGCAGCATTCGCATCCGATTTTCGAGAGACCCGCCATACTCGTCGGTCCGCACGTTGGAAAGGGGAGAGAGGAACTGATGGTTGAGATAGCCGTGGGCAGCGTGGATTTCAATGACGTCGAATCCGGCTTGGCGGGCGCGGGAAGCCGCCTGTGCCCAGCGGTGAACGATTCCCTCGATTTCTGCACCCGAGAGGGCTGCCGGCGTGACCCAGCCCTCGTCAAAGGCCAGAGCACTGGGGGCCACGGGCTGTTCTGGGCCTTGCCCTTTGGATTCGCTCCACGCCTTGCGGCCGGCGTGGCCCAGTTGCACGCCGATGGCGGCTCCTTCCGATTGGACCAAGCGTACCACTCGCGCAAGGGGCTCGATCTGGGCATCGCCCCACAATCCCAGGTCGCCAGTGCTGATCCGCCCGCGGGGTTCGACGGCGGTGGCTTCGGTGATCACGAGCCCCACACCGCCGATGGCCCGGGCCTGGTAGTGGGCCAGATGCCAATCGGTACATAGGCCGTCGGTCTCGGCGCAGTACATGCACATGGGGGACATCATGATTCGGTTCCGTAGGGTCAAACTCCGCAGGGTGAGCGGAGAGAATAGATGGGACATTCAAGCCTCCTGACGATGGATATTGGAAACCGATTGGCCCGCGATTCGGGGCACATGGCCTAACTGTGACAAGAGTTCGCAAGGCCTGTGGACCGGTCTCTGATGTCCGCACATTATAGCCCGGAATCGGGTCGGTGTCCAGTCGGCATTGATTTGACGAACCGTTCTGCTTCTGGTACACTGTGATTCTGTGGAGCCTAAAATGAATGCCAAGAAATTCAACATCTCGATAGCCGGTGCCCTGGTAGCCTTGGTGCTGCTTTCCCTGGGTTTGAGTGGTTGTCATCTTCGGCCTTTGTTGTATGATGTGGCGGTCTATCCCGATACCATTTCGCCCAATGCAGATGGGGTGGACGATGCGACCAACATCGAATACAAGCTGTCGAGAAATGCCACGATCTCTATCTTTTTTGTCGACGAAAAGGGAGATCGGTTTTACTTTCGGCAGGATCGACCCCGTTCGGCAGGGGAGTACCGTGTTCAGTGGGGGGGCGTGATCAACCAGCGCGTCTGGCACGAGACGGACATGGTCCGCCAATCGGTTGAAAGTTGGGTGCTACCCGACGGCGCCTATACCTGGGTGATCGAGGCCAAGGACGAACGGGGCGAATCGGCGCGAATCGAAGGCCCGATCGCACTGTCAGGCGGCGACACCGTTGTGCCCGAACTGCGCAAGTTCACCGTGTCGTTGCCCACGTTCACGCCGAATCAGGATGGCCTGGATGACCGCACCGGGGTGGCCTACTTTTTGAACAAGGATGTGGAAACGGTCCGTGTCTTTCTCTACGATCCGGCCGAGCCCGATGTCCAGTATCCCATTGAGGAGCAGCAGCGTACGGCCAAACCTGGCGAGGCGGGTTATCACTACTATGATTATGACGGCGGGGTAGACCGCGGCGCCGATCCGCCCAAGGATGGCACCTACGTGGTGATGGCCGAGGCGAGAGACCTGGTGGGCCATCATGTGGTGGTGAGCAGTACCCTGCAGATCGTCAATGGCGGCCTGCCCCGGGCCGAAGTCGTGAATGGTGAGATCCAGTGGGGCGAGGCCCTGCGTAGTCTGCAAGGCACCGAAGTCTAT
>CAYVLO010000288.1:0-4825 GCA_964452125.1 uncultured Anaerolineaceae bacterium
CCTTGTCGTCGAGCACCATCTTGCCATCCAGCGCCATCAAGCCGTTGGGTGTCTGGGCCAGCGGGTTGACCTCCACCAGCGTGGCATCACAGGCCCACAGAATCTCGTACAACCTGGTCAGGATAGCCCCAAAGCCGTGAACGTCGGCAATGCCCAACTTGCGGGCCAGGTTCCGGACCACAAAGGAGGGCAACCCGAGGAAAGGGTCGAGCGATTGCTGGATCACCTTCTCCGGCGTCTCACGAGCCACCTGCTCGATATCCACACCACCCGCCGCTGAAGCCATGACCATGGGCCGATTGGTGCGCTTGTCCAAAAGCACCGACAAATAGTACTCACCCAGAATCTCGGTTTGGGCTTCAGCCAGGATGGCCTGCACCATATGCCCCCGGATCTCGGCCCCCAGAAGCTCGTCGACCACAGCGCGGGCCTCTGCCGGGGTCGACACCCCGCGGATGCCGCCCGCTTTTCCCCTGCCACCCACCGGGATCTGCACTTTGAGCACCGCAGGCAAGGGTACGTCCCTCACGTCCTCGGCTGTGGTCAGCAAGGTAGCGGTGGGCACCGGAATGCCCCGTTCGGCAAAAATCCGTTTTGCTTGAAACTCGTACAATCGCATCGATCAGATCTCCACACTCGCATTCATCTCGCGGGCCAACGTCATGCCCTCTCGAGCCGCGGATAGGTTTACCTCCACGAATCGGGAGGGCACATTCTCGCGGATCGTCTCGGACAGGGCCTCGGCGGTCAAGAGCCCCGTGGCCTGCTGCAAAAAACCAAGCATGACCATATTGGCCGCGATCTTGACGCCCAGCCGAGAAGCGATTTCGGTCGCCGGGACCGGCAGAATCTGGATGTCGGTTCGCGCCGGCGCCTCCACCAGCTCTGGGTCATACACCAACGCTCCCCCCGGCTGCAAGCGGTCCAGGTAACGGTCCAGCGCCGACTGGGACATCGCTATCAAAACCTGGACGTCCTCGGCCAGAGGAGAAAAGATATCTCCCTGCGCCAGAATCAGTTCGGCCTGGCACTCACCGCCGCGAGCTTCGGACCCATAGGATTGGGTCTGCACGGCGTTCATGCCCGCCCGAGTCACGACGGCTGTGCCCAGAATAACCGATGACAGGACGATCCCCTGCCCACCAAAACCACAGAATTGAATGGTGGCGCGTGACTGCTTCATTGCGCCCCCCCTTTTTCCGCGTGCACGGAACTGCCTTCGAACACCGGCAGGTTCTTTTCCACAAAGGTACCTACCACAAAGCGCCCCTCCAATTCCTCCGCCGACAGGTTGACCGCGTCGCGTTGGGCAACCGAGCGGTCCTTGATCCACAGGACGCCGTCCACCGGCTCGCCCGAGCCGATCGCCCGCCGGCCAAAGTAGGTCGGGCATTGGGCCACGATCTCAACCAGAGCAAACCCCTTGTGCTCCATCGCCTTTTTGATGGCCCGAATGCTCTGTCGGGGCTGGCTGGTGTTCCAGCGGGCAACGTAGGTGGCTCCCGCTGCCTCGGCCAGCTTGCACAGATCAAAGGGTGGTTCCTGGTTGCCGTACGGTGTCGTCGACGTGCGTACATCGCGGACCGTGGTCGGCGCCACCTGGCCGCCCGTCATGGCAAAATTGAGGTTGTTGACCACGATCATGGTCACATCCAGGTTTCGCCGGGCGGCCTGGATCAGATGGTTGCCGCCGATAGCTGCCGCATCACCATCGCCCGAAAAGATGACCACCTGCAACTCGGGGTTGTGAAGCTTGATGCCGGTGGCCCAGGGCAAAGTCCGCCCATGCACGCCGTGCAACGACTCGGCCTTGAGATATACGGGAATGCGGGCCGTGCAGCCCACCCCACCAATGGCCACCAGCTTGTCGAAATCCAGCTTGAGCTCTTTGGCGGCCTGGAGAAAGTAGTTAAGCACCTGAGCGGCCCCGCACCCCGAGCAGAAAAAGTGGGGCAGGCTGTTCTCGCGCAGGTATTTTCTCAAAGGATTGGCCATTACTTCCATGCGTCCTCCATCGCCTTTAAGATCTCGCTCGGGGTGTGCACCAGGCCCCGGTTCTTGGTCACTCGGACCACCGGACAGCGCCCGGCAACCACCCGTTCGATCTCGCCGGCATATTTGCCGATGTTCATCTCTACCGCCAGAATGATCGAGCACTGTTCGGCAAGGGCCCGAATCTCGCGCTCGGGCACCGGCCACACAGTAGCCAGCTTGAGCAATCCGGCGCGGATGCCCCCGGCTCGAGCCTGTTCGACCGCCTCTTGGGCAGGGCGAACCTCACTGCCATAGGCAATGACGCCCACCTCGGCATCGTGTAGATAGGTACTCTCGGTCTGGACAATGTCTTCGTAATTGGCCTGGATCTTGCCGGTGATACGATCGTACAAGGCTTCGAACACGTCCGGGTCCCAATGGATGCTGCCCCGCTCGTCGTGCGGGTTGAGGGAATGCAGAATGCGATAACCCTCGCCGAAATCGGGCAGGGGCGGCACGCCGTTGGGCTCTGCTTGGAAAGGCAAGAACTCGTCGGGCGGCACTGTGGGCCGAGGCCGGTGCCGTATCTCGATCTGGTCCGGCTCGGGGATGACCAGCTTTTCGCGCATCAGGGCAATCGTCGTTTCGGACATGACGATCACCGGCGTACGATAGGTCTCTGCCAGGTTAAAGGCACGAATGGTATAGTCAAACAGTTCCTGCACCGACGACGGCGCCAGGACGATCATCTCGTGGTCGCCGCTCGGGCCCCAGCGCATCTGCATCACATCGGCTTGGGAGGCAAAGTTCTCACCCCGGCACCGTTGCACATCCACGACCACACAGGGGATCTCGGAGGCAATGGCATAGCCGAGCCCCTCCTGCATATAGTTGTACCCGGCGCTGGCGGTGGCCGTCATGGCTTTGGCCCCGGCCAAAGATGCGCCGGTGACGGCATAGATGGAGCACAGCTCATCCTCCCCTTGCAGGAATTTGCCGCCTACAGTTGGCAGCCGCGCTGCCATCCCCTCCGATATTTCGTTGGCTGGCGTGATGGGATAGCCGGCAAAAAAATCGCAACCGGCTGCCAAGGCGCCTTCCACCACGGCATAGTTGCCCAGCATAAAATGGGTCCCCGTGAGAACCCGTCTGTTGTTATCTCGGTCTACCATACAGTCTTCCTCTCAGAGAAAATGAATCGACCCGCCCTTGTACGGATCTACCGCGTGGGGCTCAGTCCACCGTTCCGTTTGATCGATCCCGATTATCCGTACCGCTGCGCCAGATCCTCGATCCGCCGAAACGCCTCGACCAGGTTTTCCTTGGATGTGGAATAGCACAACCGCAGATACCCCTCACCACAGGCGCCAAAGGCAGCGCCTGGCACCGTTGCCACGTGAGCCTCTTCCAGCAGCTTGGTGGCGAATTCCAAAGAAGGAAATTCAAGCCGGTAAGAAGGAAAAGCGTAAAAGGCCCCCGTAGGGCGCACGCTCTCAAAAACCGTCGACCGCGCCAACAGCTCCAACGTCACGTCGCACCGCTCCTTGTAGCCGCGCATCATCTCTTGCGACGCCCGCGTCGATTCGGGATTGACCAGAGCTTCCAGCGCGCCTGCCTGGGCAAAAGCGGTGACACAGGTGGCCGAATGTTGGTAGATCTTGATCATGCCATCCAGGATCTCTTGGGGTCCTGTCACATAGCCCAGCCGCCAACCGGTCATGGCATGGCTCTTGGAAAAGGCATTGACCGTGATTATGTTGTCGAATTCCGAAGCAGGGCTGTAATGCACACCCTCGAACAACAGGTATTCATACACTTCATCGGAGATGACCAAAGCGCCCCATTTTTTGGCTATCTCGGCAATGGCCCGCAACGTGTCTGGCTCATAGACCACGCCGGTGGGGTTGTTGGGCGAATTGATGACGATAAAGCGGATCGATTCATCCATCTGATTGCGAATGAGATCCAGATTGGGCTGGAATCCATCGGCGGCCCGGCAGGGAACCGGCAGAATCTCGGCGCCGGCCAATTGGGCCATCGACTTGTAAGAGACCCAGGCGGGTTCCAGAACCATGACCCGATCGCCTGGCTCCAGGACCGCTTGCATCGCCAGATAGATGGCGAACTTGCCGCCGGGTGTGACGATAATATCTTCGGGTCCCACCTTGATATCGTTGTCGCGCAGGAATTTCTGGGTCAACGCCTCGCGCAGTTCAAAATCGCCGTTGGTGGGCTCATACTTGGTCTTGCCGGCGCGCATGGCGCGGCTCGCGGCTTCGACCACGTTGGGGGGCGTATCAAAACAGGGCTCGCCTCCGCCCAGCGAAATAATGTCGTCGACGCCCGCCCGGCGCATGCGCTTGACAATATTGTCCACCTCATCGGTGGCGGAAAGTTCCAATTGGGCGACCTTGGGTGCTACTTTGTAAGCCATGTTTCCATCTCCAAAAGATTGGTGTGCTGCGTTTCGCCCACACCGGGGCCTCACGCCGTTGTCTGACAATCAGGGTGAATATCCAAAGCCGCCTGTCGAACGGCATCCACCGAGATGGACGTCACATCCGCTGCGGGCATTTCCATGAAACGAAGGGTAAACGCCGTAAAGTTGTCCACGTCGTCACCCGTGACGAAAAATCGGTAGGAACCAGGTGACGCCTCGCTCTTGAGTGCGCCAGCCGCTTCCAAAATCTGCCCGGCCTCCCGTACCACTTCCTCGGCGGGATCCACAATCGTGACCTGATCCCCTGCTACCTCCTCGGCGATGTCGCGCACACAGGTCAGATCGGTGCATCCCAAAATCAGGGTGTCGGCGCCAAAGTCAGCCAGAGGTTGGAAATACCGACGGGCAAGG